>JAIPJX010000135.1 GCA_021733945.1 Verrucomicrobiota bacterium
CGGCCTGCCGTCCTTGTCCACCATCCGCCAATCCGGATGCTGGCGCAGGGCGTGAGCGGGATACTGAACCTGGCAGGAGGCGATGATCGGCAGGCCAAGCTTGCGTCCCTCGTCCACGGCCTCGCGCAACACATCGCGCGCGCCGAGGCCGGGCGGCTTGGGCTGCAGTTTCGAATCGTAAAAGGCCCACTCACCTTCGCGGGTCCAGACCACCAGATACTCCGCTCCACTGGCTTTGGCGGCGCGTGCGATGTCACGTCCGTTGAAGCGTGTGGCAAACCCCGTGTCGTTCGTCGAACCACCAAACTGCGAGCCGGTGGGGCCGACTTCGAGACCGACAAGGGAGCGTCGGAACCAAGCCGGTTCGGCAGCCGGCACCAGGACGACGGCCGCAAACAGGGTGGCGAGGAGGAACACCCGGTTTCGATTCATGACGCTGTTCATTCTTTGAGTTTCCGATCGGTGGTGTCCGGTGCCCACCAGATGACGAAGGTCCCGAGCAGATAAATCAGTCCGCAAGTCGCGCCGACTTTGGGATACGAGCCGTCCAGCGCGGCGAAGAGCGCGCCGGCCGCCAGCACACCCAGCCCGGTGGCAAACCGGCCGACGTTGTAGGCGATGCCGCTCCCGGCGGCACGGACGTGTGTTGGGAAAAGCTCCGGCAAGTACAACGGCAACCAGCCGAAGAACAGCGTCGCCACGAAGCCCTGCGCGAACACGATCGGCAAAAACGACGCCTGCAGCGGCGCGGTGCCAAGGAACATCAACAAAGTGAGGACCGTCGTGGCGGCACTGATCATGGCGTAGGCGCGACGGCGTCCGAGCCACCCGGCAATTTGCGCGCCGAAAAAGCTGCCCAGCACCGCGCCCAACGCCCACCAGCCTTGCGTCAGCGCCTTGTAGCCAGATGCGGTTGCGCCTCCCACTTTGTCCGCCCAGGGAATCATCCACTTGCTCGCCGCCCACGCGCCGACCATCGGGATGGATCCGATCAGGACGCCGATGAGCGTGAGACGCAGCAGCGGTGGGCGAAGGAGTTGGCGCAGCGGAGACGCCGAGTCGCTTCCGTCCCCTGGACTGCCAGCAGCGGACTCACGTCGTTTGCTTTGAGATGCCTGCCACAACGGCGATTCCGGAATGAGCGTCAACGCGACCACGCCAAGAACCGCGGGCACGGCGGCCAGTTGGAAAAGCCAGCGCCACGACTCCGGTGTGATGTGCCAGGTGCGGGCGATTTGCGAGAGCATGAGGATGCCGCAATTCAAGGCGGCTCCCATCAACCCGGCGACGATGGGACGCGACTTGTCAGGCCAGCATTCCGCGGCGAGCGCCACCGCATTTGGCCACACCCCACCCACGCCCAGGCCGACCAGAAACCGCAGCGCGAGCATCTGCTCCTGCGTTTGGACCAGGGCGCCAAGCCCGGCGAACACGGAGTAGAACAGGACGCTCACACCGAGCGCGCGCGTGCGGCCGATCCGATCTCCCAGGCTCCCGAGAAAAATTCCGCCGACCGCCGCGCCGAGCATCAGCGCCGCCGTGAAACGCGCAAACCAATCGCCACCCGCCGCCGGCGTGAACGCGGCTCCGAGCAGGCTCTGCGACACGGACAAGGAGGCCACGGGCATCAGGCCCAGTTCGACGCCATCAAACAGCAACGCACCGATGGCGGTGAACAATACGACATAACGGGCTCGTGAAGACAGGATGGGCGCGCTCATGACGCAGGATGAGGCTTCGGAGCCCGCAGCACTTCGATGATCGCGCTGTTGTCCTGATCGCCCAATCCGGCGGCCTGAGCCTGCTCCATAAGAAGGCGATGGGTTTCGGTCAACGGCAGCGTCAGACCGGCTGCGCGCGCCGCATCCAGCATGAGACGCACATCTTTCAGGTGCTGCGAGAGTCGGGCTTGAACCGAGAAATCGCGCTCGACCATCTTGCGTCCCTTCACGTCCATGGCCCGCGAGTAGGCGTGGCTGCCAGCCATCACTTCGAGAGCGGCGGCAGGCGAAACGCCGAGCGCCTCGGCGAAGGCGAGTCCTTCAGCGAGTGCAGCCCGGTTCAAGCCCAGCACCAGGTTGCTGATCAACTTCATGCGCGACGCGCTGCCGCAAGGGCCGACGTGAAACACCTTCCGACCCATCACCCGCCACAGATCCACGCACTCCGCAAAGGTGGCGTCGTCCCCGCCGACCATGACCGTGGCCTCGCCAGCGCGGGTCTGCTGGCTGGAGCCGGAAACCGGCGCATCGAGATAACGCACGCCGCGCGCGGCCAGGCGCGCTCCCAACGCCGCTGTCTGGACCGACTCTCCCGTCGTCGTATCGATCAGGATCTGGCCTTCGTGCAGACCAGCGTCATGTTCGGCCAGCACGGCTTCCACCACGTCGGTCGCGTAAAGGCTGATGATGACACGCCGGCAATCGGCAAGCGGGTTGTCACTCCATTCCGCGCCACGAGCGATGAGCGGGACGGACTTCTTGCGCGTGCGATTCCACACCGTCACGCGCAAGCCGTGCTCCAGCAATCGCTCGGCAAGCGCGGTGCCCATCAGGCCAAGGCCAATCAGCCCGATGGTTTCGCCAACCGGCGGGGCATCCGCCGGGCCATCGGTCTTTGTCGTTGCTGGTTTCATGCGCAACTCGTGTCGTCTACAGCCCGACGAACCAGGCCTTGTCAAGGCCGTGCCTACAGGTTGTTGGGAGCGTTTTACCACAGCGGGTATTGCGTTGCCAATGCGCAAACCCTCAAAACCAGTGGCTGTTCCACTATCCATCCGTGTTTCCGGTGGGAAACGCCGGTTACGAACGACAGGCGGCCCATCGAAGTCGCCGCCACTGGTCCGAAGCCGTCCGCCAGGATATGTCACCCCTCCGCACGCTGACCGACGCAACACGAAACAACGAAGATACAATTGGGGTAACGATGCATCATGAGCTCAGCAAAAGGCAACAGACTCATCGGCCCCGGACGATCAGGCGAGCTTCACCCACACGGTTTTCAAGTAACCCGGTTCCACGGGAGTGATTCGAAAATCCGGCGGCTGGGGGACATACTGCTCGTTGAGGACCTTGCGGTTGTTTTCCCGAATCGTTGCCCGGATCATTTCGGCAAACAAAGCCGGTTTCCACTCTGAAGCGTTGCAGCTGGCCAGGAGCACCCCTCCCGGTTTGAGCAACGGCAGCGCCGCCCCGATCAACCGGGGGTAGTCCGATTCTGCCCGGAACACTCCGCCCTGTTTGGATCGCGAAAACGTGGGCGGATCGAGAATCAGGAAATCAAACTGCCGCCCCTTCTTCCTGAGCCGTCCCAGCCAGTCAAAGGCGTCGCCGAAAATAAAATCGTGCGCCGCAGGATCCAGTCCATTGGCTTCGAAATTGCGACGGCCCCAGTCGAGGTATTTCTTGGACAGATCCAGGCTGGTGACCCGCGCTCCGGCACGCGCGCCGCAGACCGAGAAAGCGCAGCTGTAGGCAAATACATTCAACATTTCCGCGGAAGCCGGGTCCGCATCGAACACGGGGAAGTCCGGGCCGACATGATTTTTCAGAATCCGACGCCGATTGTCGCGTTGATCCAAAAACAGGCCGGTCGAATAACCCTCCTGGAAACTCGCTTCAAACTGAAGACCGTTCTCCGTGATGCAAAACGCTCCGGGCGCGGTCTGCCCCAACACCCATGCCGGACACGCCAGGCTGGGGCCGGTGCTTTGAATCCGGCGGCTCAGCTGCCGGTGGTAGGCACCCCGCAGGTCCAGGCCCTCGAGCAATTCGGCAAGCCGCTTCCGCTGCTCCGGAGTCGGAGTTTCGGCAGACGACTGGGACAGGAGGTAATCCCCCACCCGATCGACATACCAGCCGGGACATTCATCGGAAGCCCCGTGGAGAATCCGCCACGCAGAGTTCCCGACCGCGTCGATCAGGGCGCTGCGCAAAGCCAGAGCCGGATCCTGCTCAAATCCCCCTTCCGCACGGAATTTCACTTCGCAGCCGGTGACGGGATGTTCGAGACTGAGTTCCTCCGAATGCAGGAAAAGCCGATCCGCAGCTTTTCCTCCGTATAATGTGTCACCCAGTATCGGGAGGTTCTGGGCCGCGGCATGCACCCGGATCTGGTGCGTGCGCCCGGTCACTGGAACTGCTTCGATCAGGGTTCCGCGATGGTTGGCGCCAAGAATTCGAAAATGGGTTTCCGCAAGATCCGCCCCCCGATGCGGCGGACGCGCGGCATAACGGTCCCCAATCCGTACGATGGCGGACTCCATGCGCGGCTGAATCGAGGTCACGGTCCCGGGAACGATCAACACGTAGCGCTTGCGAACCAGACGATCCGTGAACTGCCGCGTCAATGATCGGTTCGCTTCGACGGTTTTCCCGAACACCAGAATGCCCGAGGTTTCCTTGTCAAGCCGATGCAAAATGGCCAGTCGCGACCAGCGCGGTTCCCGCGTCTTCAGCCAGTCGTAGATTCCTTCTCCCGCGTGAGGTGCCGGGGCGTGGGTGTTGAGACCCGCCGGTTTGTTGACCACCAGCAGATGCTCGTCCTCGTGAATCACGCAGGGAACGGGATTCACCAGAACTGCCAGGCTCCCCTTCCGGCGACCCAAAGTCCAAGGAGCAGGTTGGCCACGGCATGCGCCAGAATGGCATCACCCAGTCTTTTCTTCCGAAGAACCAGGCCCTGAAAAACCACCGCACACAGAATCCCGGCGAGCCACTCGTAGTGGGCCGCGCCGAACACGAGAGCGGTGACGACAAACGGTTTCAAAAGAAACTCCCCAAAACCCACGCTTTCGAAGTTGGGCTTCGCGATGTACCGGTAGAGAAACGAACGATAAAACACCTCTTCCAGAGGCGGCACCACGAGCGTCGAACCGATCACACGCACCACCACAAAAAAGCCGGCCAGCATGCTCCCCGCTCCGAACTGGAACACCGGGTTCCACGGCTGCCCCGGGCTGCTCATCTTCGGATACAGCCCATCCAGCCCCACCCACGCGGCGAACACGACTGCTCCGGCAACCAATCCCTCCCAGGAAAAGCTCCACCGCATCTCCGGAATCAACGGTCGGATGGTCCATAGGAACCAGGCACCGACCAATGTCTTGAACAGATAGATCCAATACCGTCCCGGCTCACCGAACTGCCCCTGCAAAAAGGTCAACGCGAGAAAGATGACAAACGGAGCCACACGGACCCGGGCGGGCGAAGCGCCCAGGATTTTAATCAAACGAGACATCCCCTTATTTCAGAAACAGTTCCTTGCGGGCACCGCCCAACTCCAGCACCACCTTCGTTCGCTTGATTTCGGTCACGGTCACTCCGTCCACCTTGCTCCCGATAAAGAGCGTCCGGTTGTTGATGAGCACGGAGGGATTGTGCAACCGAAAGAAGATCCCCTGGAGTTTGAGTGGCGGAAAATTGACCGGCCGCGCCGGCTGAAGGTCAAACACCGGTTCCGGAGGGGGCGCCTCCGTCTCCGTCGACGCCACCGCTTCAACGACAGCCGGTTGAGACTCCCGCGCAGCCACAACAGGAGCTTCGGGAGTCGCGGACGCAACCCCATCGGTTTCTGTCACCGGTTCGGGGGACTCGCCCCTGACAGCCGCAACAGGCGTCTGCGGTTCACTGGTCACGGGGCCGGGGTCGGCCGGCTCCGAGGTCTGCGTGGCATCGGAGACAGCTGTCTGCGATTGCCCTTCGGAGACGGGCGTTGCGGGAAGTTCGGGTTTGGCTGACACAGAAGCCTGCACCGGCCCTGTCTTCGGCGTCACACCGGGATCACTCCACCATTTCCACAGAAACCAGATACCACAAACCGCCAGGGCCACGCAGAGAGGAACCAGAAGCTTCGAGGACCGTTTTGGGGCAGGATCTTCCTCCACCGGTTCGAGCGGCGGCTCCGATGGATCCGGCGGCTCCGGCGGATTCGCGCCCTCGGGCGGGACTTCCCCTTCGGGAGGTTTGCGCAACAACCGTGCTCGTTTCAGGGCTTCATTTATCAAACTCATACGTCAATCCTGCCTTCCAGCTCCCGAATCGCCACGCCCACTTTCCGGAAGTCGATCTGATCCTCGTTCTGCACAAAACCTGCCAAAAGACATTTATCACAAACTGCGTTCACCAGACGCGGGATGCCGCCGCTGTAACGGTGAAGCCGCCAGAGCGCACCCGCCGTAAAACTCGGAGAGCCTTTCGCCCCGGATACCTGAAGACGATGCCGCACATACTGTCCGACTTCCGCCCGGCTCAACGGCTTCAAATGGTAACGAACCATGATCCGTTGGCGCAACTGCCGAAGTGCATGGGCATTCAACCGGGTCCGGAGCTCGGGTTGCCCCATCAGCACAATCTGCAGGAGTTTGCGGTCGTCGGTCTCCAGGTTCGAGAGCAGACGCACCTGCTCCAGCAGTTCGTCGGTCAAATTCTGCGCTTCATCGATGATCAGAACCGCGTCCAGATGCAGCTCGGCCTGCCGCAACAGGAACTGATTCAACGCAGCCACCGTGTCGAGCCGGTCCATGTTTCGAACATCCAAGCCGAACTCCATCGCGATCGCCTTCATCAGCTGATCGGCATTCAGCACCGGATTGAGAATCAACGCCGTGGCAAACCGATCGCCCAGCTGTTCGAGCATCGCCCGGCAAACCGTTGTTTTACCCGCCCCCACTTCCCCCGTCAGCTGCACGAATCCCTTGCGCTCGCGGATCCCGTAGAGCAGATGATTAAACGCTTCCCTGTGTTTCGCGCTGTAAAACAGGAATCGTGGATTCGGCGTCAGGTCAAAAGGCGGCAGACTCAACCCATAATATTCCAAATACACGCACTACCATTACCAAAAATCCGCTCGCCGTGAAGGAAAACGTGCCCCGGCTTTTCCCTGAATTTGGTTTGACAGCCGGGCCATGACGGTTGAAAGGAGTGTTCATGAGATCCGGCTCCCATCATTCAGCCCAAACCAGCGTCCCAACATTTCATCCATGAACGGCTCCGCCCGGGTAATCACCGCAATCCTCCTTCTGGGCGGCGCATGGATCACGGCAACCCAGTTTCTTCGGCCCACCCCACGCGCCACCTCACCCATGCGGCACGAAGCCTACGTCTGGCAACGCTCCTGGAATGCCGCAGTCACGAACGCCATCCATACCCACGCCTCCCATTTCGCCTCGATCGTTCCGCTGGCGGCCGAGATTGCCTGGAAAGAGGGCAACCCTCAGACCACCTTCGTTGCCATCAACTTCGAACTTCTAAAATCCTCCGGCAAACGCATCGGCCTGGCCCTTCGGATTGGCCCGTATCCGGGCCCCTTCCAGTCGACCGGCCAACCGCTTGATCAGATCGCCGATGTCGCCGCCTCCCTCCTCGCGACTGCCTCGGATCACGGCCTGCCGGTCTCCGAGCTGCATCTGGATTTCGATTGTGCCGATTCCCAGCTGGATGGATACCGCCTCTGGGTAACCGCCCTCCGCACCCGACTGAGCCAGACTCCGGTGATCCTCACCGCCCTTCCAAGCTGGCTCAACGAGCGCGCGTTCGGACAACTGGCCGCCGCTGCGGACGGGTTTATCCTCCAGGTGCATTCGCTCGAACGGCCCGGTCACCAGACCGGAGAAGCCGAACTGTGCGATCCCGTTCGCGCCCGCGCCTGGGTCGAACAGGCTTCCAGATGGAACCAGCCGTTCCGGGTCGCCCTGCCCACCTACAGCTATCTGGCGGCTTTTGGACCGGACAGGGAATTCCTCGGAGCTTCGGCCGAAGGGCCCATGAGAATCTGGCCAGCCAACGCAACCCTCCGCGAAATCCGCACGGATCCCATTGCAATGAAAAATCTCGTTCATGACTGGGACATCTCGCGGCCCGCCCGGCTGGAGGGCATCATCTGGTATCGGCTGCCCGTGGAAACCGATGTTTTGAACTGGAGCTGGCCAACCCTGGAAGCCGTGATGCAGGCGCGCACCCCAACATCCCACTGGGAACTGGTCCACCGCTGGAAAAATCCGGGGCTGGCCGAATTTATTCTGACAAACGACGGCGAAGTCGACATCCCGATCCAGCCATCGGCACGGGTTCGGTGGCAAAACGCACGACTCGTCGCCGGTGACGGATGGAACGGATACGATCTCGCGGAAACCGGTGCGAACGAGGTCGAGCTCAGGCGGAACAAGTCGGTCCCCGGACGACCGCTGCGCCCCGGTGAATCCAGATCCATCGGCTGGATCCGGTTTTCTCCCGCCGAACCAACACCCCTGACCGTTGAACCGCTCTGATATAAACAGATTCGGACCTCTGCGTCTCTGCGCCTCTGCGCCTCTGCGGGATACACTCCCCTTGTTCCACTCCTTCCACCCTTCAATTCAAAAACATTTTCTCCCGCTGAGGCGCTGAGACGCTAAGCGGGAAACAGTTCAGATCTCCGAAAATCCGGCGAACGCTCAAGACTTGTCGAAGCCGCCATTTTGCAGCCTAATGACGCCATGCGCTCAAACGCGTCCGAACAATCCCGGTCCCCGGCAGATCGTCGGCTGGTCTGGACACTGACTCTGGCCCTGCTGTTCATCGGCGGGCCACTGCTGGCGTGCGGGCCCAATTTCCCAAACATGCTCCTGAACCAGGGCGACAGCGCGGTATTGGTCGCTCCGGTCGCGAGCTTCAAGGCTGAGCTTGAACGAATGGACCTGGTCCGCCCCCGGTTCCCCACCCGGCTGCCGGCGAACGGACACGCCGAACAGACTCTTGAAACCGAACTGCAGGATCTTCGTGCCGCCCTTCGACAATCCGGTCTCCCGGAACCCCAGGCAGACACCCTCGTCAAGGCGCATGAACAGGAACGTCGAAAATTAAGGGTGCTCGGACAATCGATCGAAGACGCACGTCTGCAGCCGCGTGTCCTCGAGGGTTTACCGCCGGAATTCGCGGATTATTTTCGCGGCTCGATTGCCTGGCATCTTGGCAGGACGGACGAAGCCACCGCGGCGTGGGAGAACCTTCTGCGACGCCCCGCCGGGGAGCGGCATTCCAAGAGCACGTGGGCCGCGTTTATGCTGGGTCGCGCCGAATCGACAACGCCGGATCCGGATTGGAACCGCGCGATCGCACGGTTCCAGGAGGTCCGACAGCTCGCCGCAGAAGGATACCTCGACAGCCCGGGGCTGGCGGCGTCCAGCATCGGTTGGGAAGCGCAGGCCCATTTGAAATCCGGCAATTATCCCCGTGCACTGGAACTTTATCTCGAACAAGCCGCCGGGAACGATCCTTCGGCGGTCATGTCACTCCAATGGACTGCCGAACGCGCGCTGAACCAGGATCGCGCGACGCTCGCACGGCTCGCCTCCGAGATCAAAGTGCAGTCTGTGATCACCGCGTATGTGATCTCATCCACGAGCGGTGCCGAGGTCGCAGGCGTTCCCTTTGGCCCGGTAGCCCGGTGGCTCGAAGCGGTCGAAACCGCCAACGTGCGCGATGTCGCTTCGGCCGAGAGACTCGCCCTGGCAGCCTATCAGTCGGGCCGCATGGATCTCGCCAGGCGCTGGATCCAGCGCGCCGCACCGGGATCCGTAGCCGCCCGATGGCTGCAGGCCAAGCTCCATCTGTTTGACGGAGATATTGACCGGGCCGCGAAACTCCTCAGTCAGGTGGTCCGCGATTTCCAGGCCGGGGATGACCCCGCGGAGGACAAACCCACCCATTCATTGGCCGCAAGCCTTTCCATTTCGACCGAAGGTGCCCTGGAAAGTTCCATCCCCGCCTCCAACCAGATCCTGGGCGAGCTGGGCGTTTTGCGTCTGGCGCAGAGGGATTACACCGAAGCGCTGGATGCCTTGCTAAGATCCGGATTCTGGGTGGACGCCGCCTATGTCGCAGAAAGGATCCTTTCCACCGAAGAACTGCGGGTCTATGTCGACCGACATTGGCCGGCTCCCGTCACCACTGAATCCGCCAAACCCGAAGATCGATTCTGGATGGGGCCGGAGACAGCCGGGGAGACACGGGCCGCGTTGCGTCACCTCCTGGCGCGACGCCTGGCGCGGGAGGGCTTGCCACAGGCGGCACCCGCCTATTTCCCGGAGGCCTGGAGGGACCGGTTTCAGACGCTCCAGAGTTTTCTCGAACGGGCCCGCAAGATGGATCAGGCAAAAGACGCCCGTGCGACCGCCTGGTTTGAAGCGGCAAAACTCACTCGAAAGTTTGGTCTCGAACTTTACGGCACCGAGGTCGGTCCTGACTGGAACGTTTACGGAGGAGATTACACCTACGGAGTCACACTCGAATCCCGCATCGAACTTCCACCCCAATCCATCCTCGCGCCACGAACCGGAGAATTGGAACGGGCGCGCCGGAACCATCCGGATCCGGAAAAACGATTTCACTACCGGTACACCGCCGCCTCCCTCGCGATGGAAGCGGCGAACCTGCTGCCGGACAATCACGACGAAACCGCGCGGATCCTCTGCATTGCGGGTTGTTGGTTAAAGAACCGGGATCCCATAGCGGCCGATGTCTACTACAAGGCGCTGGTTCGCCGCTGCCGCAAAACCGCTCTTGGCGCGGAAGCCGACCGGCTCCGGTGGTTCCCCCGGATCGACGAAGAAGGAAAGCTTCTCCCGAGGGTTCCGCCCCCGGGGCCCAGACCCAACCCTCCCGACCAACCGGACATCAACCTGGTGCAGTCCGACTGAGCACGGGATTCGGAACCGACTCATTTTTCACACCCGAACGAATGGCCGTGGACCGACCGCTCCCGGTTACTCTTGATTCTTCTTCAGCCAGGCATCCAGCTTGTCGCGCAGCTCGGTCCATTGAAACGGTTTCGGAAGATAATCATCCATCCCGGCCTTCCGGCAGTTTTCCCGGTCTCCTTCCATGGCATTGGCAGTCAGCGCGACAATCGGGATCCTCACACCCTTTTCCCCCTCCCGAATCGCCCGCGCCGCCTCGATCCCATCCATGATCGGCATTTGTACATCCATCAAAACGAGATCGAATGTTCCTTTGGCCGCCAGGGCAACGGCTTGACTCCCATCGGTGACCGACTCCACCTCATAGCCCAGACGCTCCAGGATCCGTCGGCACACCAGCTGATTCGCCGCGTTGTCTTCGGCGAGCAGAATGCTCCCGAGGCACGCCGCCGGAGCAGCCACCGGCAGACGTCTTGAATCCGCGTTCACCGGCTTGATCGGGCCACCCGGCTTGAGAGCCACGGAGAAAGTAAATGTGGATCCCGCGCCCTCCACACTGCGGAGGGACATCGTGCCCCCCATGAGCTTCACCAACCGTTTCGAGATTGCCAGACCCAGGCCCGTGCCGCCGTACTGACGGGTCGAAGAACTGTCCACCTGCACGAATGTGTCGAATACGGAGGCCTGCTTGGCTTTGGCGATTCCGATCCCCGTGTCCTCGACCGCAAACTCGACCAGGAACGAATCCGCATGGGCTTCATCAGGCGAAGGCTCCAGCAACCTCGCACGAAGCTCGATCCCACCCTTGGGCGTAAACTTAACCGAGTTGCCAATCAGATTAATCAACACCTGCCGGAGCCGTTCAGGGTCCCCCTGCACCGAGGTTGGAATCCGTTCGTCGATGATCTCACTGTATTGGAGATTTTTCTCCCTGATCTTTGCCGTCAGGGTTTGAGTGGAGTGCTTGATCACTTTTCTCAGATCAAAAGCCACCGAATCGATCTCAAGCTTGCCCGTTTCAATACGCGCCAGATCCAGAATCTCATTGATCAGGTTGATCAACGAATCGCCGCTTTGCCTGATGATCTCCGCAAATTCGCGTTGCTCGGAATTGAGGGAGGTGCCCAGCAAGAGGTTGGTCATGCCGATCACGCCATTCATCGGCGTGCGGATCTCGTGACTCATGTTCGCCAGGAACTCGCTTTTGGCACGACTGGCCGCCTCGGCCGCATCTCGAGCGGCAACCAGTTCCCGGGTCTGGCTCTGGACTTCCTCCTGCAAATGGGCATTGAGATACTGCACTTCGTTGGCCAGCCGGACAAAACGATTCGCCAGGATCATGGCCAGAAAGAGCACCAGCGGAATCAGGAGAAAGTTGGTCAGAATCGGAAGCGTATGGAGGTCCAAGATATGCAGCAAATCCACAAACACGCCGACCATGAAAATCCCCACTCCAACCAGCATCGCCCGGGCATCGGAACTACCCGCCCGAGCCGATCGAACCATCAATCGGAACGCTGAAACGGTGAAAACAATCCAGGTGATCGAAATGCAGTTCTTAAACAGGAAGAAACCGACCCACGGTTGGTTGGCCACCAAAACAATTACTTCACAGACAACCCCCACCAAATAACACGCCGCAACCGCGAAATCCCAGCGGCGTGTGGCGGGGTCCATGACAACCGGAACAAAACTCCGCACAAACGCATACAGAAACATCGGCATGATGAACAGGCAGAGGTATTCGAACTGCTTGAGCGGAACAAAGGGGATTCCCAACTCGAACTTGATCTGATTCCGACAGATCAGCCACAGGATCAACAGAAAAACAAAGAGACTAAAATGAAGATTTTCAATTTCCCGGGGTCTCCGACAAAAGAGAAACAGGAAAAAGCACCCGACTGCCCCGTAAAACGGAAACACCAGCAGACTCACCAACAACCCCATGTAATGCCGTCGGGTCATCGGCACGGAATACCCGATCTCCGTCCTCCCCTGGACCAAACCGGATGAATCCGAAAAATAGCGTTTTACGCGGACCAGAATGACGTTCCTCTCCCCCTTGCGCACCAGGGATTCGGGAACAAAATACGTTCGAACGCGATCGTATGCCTGGGCGCGATCGCTCTCCCACACACCCGTGCTCCCAATTAAAACCCCGTTGAAATACGTCTGATCGCAATCCGAAATCTCTCCCAGACTCACGCTCACTTCACCGCGCAGGGTTTCCGGGCCGATGAACGCCTTGCGATACCAATAGGACCGGTGGGACTCCAATCCATGCCCACTGGCCTCCGCCATTCCGGGGACGGTGACCGCAAACCATTGATCCGAGCCGACTTCAGCAGCGTCCGCCACATCGAGGAACTCCCTGGAATACGCGACAGGGTCCAGTGGCTCAGTCGTGATCCACCAGGTATGCGCGCCGCCGTTTTCATTCAGTCCCGAATCGAGCGAAACAATCTCGTCCAGGGACCGGATGTTCTGAACTTGAAAGGCTCCCCCTGTATCAGCCGCCCGGAGGCCGAAACCCGTCGAAAACAGCAGCGCCATCACCCACAACACCCTCCAAGGAAGGGGAAGTTGTCGGATCCAAGGCGTCTCCAGATCTCCATTCTTGCACTTCACAGAAACTAAGAACCCTCCACCAAATACCAGAATCATTCCACACCGGAAAGAGGATTGTCTTGCCCCCCGGCAATTCCCGGTTTGCCGCCGGGAAGGGCGAAGCGTACCCGCTGCCGCCCCGCGCCCCCAAACCGTTCGACCGCCAAACGGCCCGGGACCGCTCGCCGGGGCGGTTCGCGCCACTGCCATTAGTTTAAGGGATTCGGAAGGCGGGGTGAGTCCGTTTGGAACCGATGTCTACCTCGGGGCCGGAGAGTGCATACCGAATCGGGATCGCCTCATTTTTTCACCGGAACGTTTGACCGTGTTGTTAAGGTATCCGCAAAGCGGCGTCGGCGCTGCGCTCTGCCGCACTCCACAAGCTGGCGCACCATTCCAACGCACCTCAGAGATCGCGAAGCGTCATGGAGTGCGGTAGTCCTCTACCGCTTTTCGGCCGGGTCTGTCCGGTTTCCATACGCCTCCTCACTGTGAATCTCCCGACCTCCGCATGCGCCTCCGCATGCGCCAGCGCACAGGACGAATCCACCTTCACCAGGTTCGTTTCGCTCGAAAGAGCGCCAGAGGACTCTGCACTCCACAAGGTGACGAGTTTGGGCGAACCAGGGGGTCGTGTCTGCAATGGGATCGATTCCAAGGCATGGCGTCCGAAGAACGACGGTGTTTTGGAGTGCGCGCGGCAGAGCGCAGCGTCGACGCCGCTTTGCTCGTGCCCGAAGAGGCAAACCCACTGTCTCCCATCAGGATTCCATTCAGTTCAACTGCAAGCCATGAGGAACCTTGAAATCCTCAACGAAGACATTTCCGACCCTTAAACGAATGGCAGTGCGGTTCGCGCCACCTTTCCCTCACACCCCGCTTGGCGGAATTGCGACAGAATTGCGGCTTGCACCCGAACCCGCATCGCGCGAAACTAAAAACAAGAGTCAGCTTACGGACCGTGAAAACCTCGTACCCGACACTCCCTATGCGCCCATCGCCCACCCCGGCATCGCGCCGTGGCGGAACGCTCCCGCAACGCCTCAGGCAGGCTGCCCTGTATTCGACCCTGATTCTCCCGATGCTCGGACACCCCTCGCTCATGGCTCAATCGGACAACTTCGACGATGGCAAGGATGACGGATGGAGTCGCTTTGCGCCGCTGGAACTGCTCGGGATCCCCAGCACGGTCACGTTCCCGGACGACGGTCTGGGTGGCAAGGCGTACCGACTCGAAAGCGCCGCTCCGCCGGTTCCGAACTTCGGCCCGGCTCGAATCGGAAGCCGGCCGCTGGTCACCTACTCGGATTTCACGGCAGCCTTTGATCTGATCGACTGGGACAACGACCTCGATCAATCGATCGGCCTCCTCTTCCGAGCCGACACCATCGGGATCGGCACGACCAGTGGTTTCGCCATGAATTACAACGTCCAGCAAATCACGGGCGGCCCCGGACAAATCCAATTCACAAGGGTCACCGCGGAAGTGCCGTCGAGTGCCATCCGATTTGCCAACCTCGCGCTCGAACCCGGCCATCGCTATCGGTTTGTGTTCACCGCCAAAGCGGCCCATCTGGCGGGCAGTGTCTATGACCTGCTTGATCTGACCTCGCCTCTGGCCGAGTTCGACACGGAACTGGAAACCTCCACCAGCGGCGAAGTGGGTCTGTTCAATTTTAATGCCGGCACGAGGATCACCGATCCAATCGCCGGTCGCACAGACTCGACGTTCGACAATTACAGCGCTGCCACCACCGACCTGGCACCGCTGAATCGCACGACCTTTTTTGCGCCAACCTCGGGACTCGAATTCACCGCCACAACGTTTGCAAACGAACCGATCGAGCCCGCAGGGGTCACCGTCCTCCTGAACGAAGTCGACCGGAGTTCCCGACTTGGTTTCGAAACCACAACCTCGGGGCTCAAGGTCCGCCTCAACGAACTCCAGCCCAACACCGTCTACGACGCGGTCATCCTTCTGAAGACTTCAGCCGGCCAATCCTCGCGGACCGAATGGACCTTCGACACATTTTCAGAGGAGTTCCTCGATTCCCCCGAAGTCCTGGTGATCGAAGCGGAGGACTACAACTTCAGCAGAGGCCAGTTCATCAACCGCCCCCCGGCCTCCGGTCGTATTGGGAACGATTCCATCCTGAATGCCTCCACCGGCTACGTGGACCGGATCGGTGAACCGGGCATTGATTACTTCGATCGTTCGGGGACCGAAGGCAGCGGACAGATTCCAGCCTACCGTGCATTCGACACCGTCGGCACGCAGGCCGGCTCTGTGGAAATCGGCGGCAGCGCTCTGCTCGGTCAACGGATTGATCCCGTGAACGACGTCATCCGAAAAAAATACGGCTCCCAAGCCCTGCCGGAATACCAGGTGCGTGGAACCGAAGGAGGCGAGTGGCTCAACTACACCCGCGAATTTCCCCCTGGCAAACACCACGTGTACCTCAGGGTAGCCTCGCGCGCCCCGCAGCAAATCTACCTGGACACGGTAAACAGCTCCGCATCCCTTCCTTCGCAGACCACCTCCCGCCTCGGAACCTTCGCCGTTCCCAACATGAACCTGAAAACCAACTACCGCTTCGTTCCCCTGACCGATGCAACCGGCAAACGCGTGGAGTTGGAAATGCCGGGTACCCACACCGTGCGCCTGACGATGGGCGGCGAACAAACCCTGCGGACGAGCGACACCCTTGCATTGAACTACATGCTGTTTGTTCCCGCCGACGTCGATCCTCCAGTGGATGAATCCGTGCGATTGGAATCGGCGACGGACATTTCCGGACCCTTCACACCGGAAACCAATGCCCTGTTCTCCGGAGAAACCATCACGATTCCAATCACGGAAAACCTCCGTTTCTTCCGGCTCGTTTCTCCAGGCCAGGCCGTCCTGCTCACGACCGAGGTATCAGGATCGAACCTCGTCCTTCGATTTCGGCTCGGGCTGATCGGCGGAGGCGGCGGCATCTGATCACCGCTCTCCCCCCACCCTCCGGCGGTAGGGCGAAGGGCACTGCCATTCGTTTAAGGTATTCGGAGGGTAGGGCGAATCCGTCCCGGTGAGCCGACAAGCGGTTGAGCGGCTCAGCGAGGACGCTTCGCCCTACCATTTCAGTTCTTAAACTAATGACAGTGGGGCGAAGGGTCCCGCTGAGCCGGAGTCAGCCGGGATCGCCGCGGGAAGCGCACCCGAACGGTTCGCGCCACCTTCCCCACCGGTTCCCCCGGGAGATTGACACCGGACCATCCTTCATACAAAGTCGGACAACACGGGAAGCGTTGACGATCCGGGACAACCACATTCTTTCTCCAGACAATGCCCCCCGCCGATCCATGCCCGTTCTGCCATCCCGATCCGGACCGCCTCATGTTCGAGACCGACGGCGTCATCGGTCTCCGGGACGGTTTCCCCGTCTCGCCGGGGCATGCCCTGGTCATCCCACGCCGCCACATCGCCACCTGGTTTGATGCGTCCCGTGAGGATCAGGTCGCCCTGCTCGACGGAATCGAGCGCGCACGCCGGGAGATTCTCAAGCGCCATCGGCCCGACGGATTCAACATCGGCATCAACGCGGGCACCGCCGCCGGCCAGACGGTTTTCCACCTGCACATCCATGTCATCCCCCGGTACACCGGCGATCTATCCGATCCCCGGGGCGGTGTACGCCATGTGATCCCCCAAAAGGCGAACTACCTGAAGGAACCACCCTCCAGCGCCGTCGACACCGGAGCATTGCCCCATCAGGGCGCCCTCATCCACGGGGACGACGATCCCCTGCTCCCTCATTTCCTGGCACACCTGGACCGTGCCGTCGCGGCCGATCTCTGCGTCGCTTTTGTACAACGGAGCGGCCTGAACCTCGTGCGGGAGCACCTGCGCGACCTGCTCAAGCGACGCGGAAGGGTTCGGATCCTCACCGGCGATTACCTCGACATTACCGACCCCCAGGCACTGCTCGAACTCATGGACCTGGCGGACCTCG
>JAIPJX010000136.1 GCA_021733945.1 Verrucomicrobiota bacterium
CCTCGTTCCTACCCCTATCCCTACCGAAATTGGAATGGGAGAGGGGGAAAGGTGGCGCGAACCGTCCCGGTGAGCGAGTGGGGGATTTGGATCACGGGTGGCCCAGGCGGCTCAGCGGGGGCGCTTCGCCCTACCGACATTGGAACGGGAGAGGGGGAACGGTGGCGCGAACCGTCCCGGTGAGCGTCGGGCCGCAGATGTCTTCGTTGAGGATTTCGAGGTTCCTCATGGCTTGCCGTTGAACGGAATGGGATTCCGAAGGGGAACGCTTTAAACCGCACCGTAGGCGAGCATTGCCTCGGCTACCTTCAGGAAACCTCCAATGTTCGCGCCCTGAACATAGTTCACCCTGCCGTCCTTTGTTTCACCGTGTTTCACACACTTCTGATGAATGTCGTGCATGATGGTCTTGAGCCGGTTGTCCACCTCTTCACTGCTCCAGGAGAGTCGAAGCGCGTTCTGGCTTTGTTCCAGTCCAGAAACGGCAACTCCGCCTGCGTTGGCGGCTTTCGCGGGTCCATACAAGATTCCGGCGTCGAGGAAGGCGCGGACTCCATCCAGTTCGGTTGGCATGTTGGCTCCTTCGCTCACGGCCAGCACTCCGTTTGCCAGAAGGGTTCTGGCTTCATCAACACTGATCTCGTTCTGGGTCGCGCACGGCAGCGCCACTTCGCAGGGAACAGACCAGGGACGTTTGTCCGCGTGGAATTCCACACCGGGAAACTTTTCGGCGTATTCCTCGATCCGACCACGCCGCTTTTCCTTGAGCTCCTTGATAAACTCCAGTTTTTCTGCATGGATCCCGGCTGGGTCATGCACGAAACCGGATGAATCCGAGAGAGTCACCACTTTGGCTCCCAACTCAACGGCCTTCTGAACGGCGTAGATTGCGACGTTCCCCGAACCCGAAACCGCCACGCGTTTGCCTGCAATGCTGTCGCCCCTGTGACGGAACATGTTCTCACAGAAATAGACGCACCCGTAGCCGGTAGCTTCGGTCCGGACCAGACTGCCTCCGAACGCGAGGCCCTTGCCGGTCAAGATTCCCGTGAACCGGTTCTCAAGACGTTTGTATTGTCCGAACAAATAACTGATCTCCCGCCCGCCCACACCGATGTCACCAGCGGGAACGTCGGTGTTCTCTCCGATGTATCGGTGGAGCTCGGTCATGAGCGATTGGCAAAAACGCATGACCTCACGATCGCTTTTGCCTTTCGGGTTGAAATTGGATCCGCCTTTGCCGCCTCCCATCGGAAGTCCGGTCAGGCTGTTCTTGAACACCTGCTCGAACCCGAGGAACTTTAAAACACTCAATGTAACGGTGGGGTGGAAACGAAGCCCACCCTTGTAGGGTCCGATGGAGTTGTTGAACTGAACCCGCCACGCCCGGTTTGCGCGAATGTTCCCCTGATCGTCCTCCCAGGTGACCCGGAAGATGATGATCCGGTCGGGCTCGGTCATACGTTCCAAGATCTGTGCCTGGCGGTATTTGTCGTTGTCCAGAACGACCGGCATCAGCGTCTCGATCACCTCCCGAACGGCCTGGTGAAATTCCAGTTCCCCGGGGTTGCGTTTGACGAGGCCTTGCATGAACTGTTCGACTTCGGTGGCGGCTGCGTTGGACATGAAGAGGGTTGCTTTCGATTAGGGGTTGGGGCGAGGGCAATACGGCGATACCGAACGGGGATCATGATGGGAGGGCAGATTTCCTCCATGCCAGGCTGACCCCGGACACCCGCAAGGGTGAACCGGTTTGCCGCAGAATGCGGGTGTCGTCGGTGGGCATTTCTGTGTCATGACCGATATCCTGGAAAAAGTCAAAATGATAAAGCGGATTCCCGTCTCGTCCGCAGGGTTCCTACGCGACCAGGAATCGGGAAACCCATTCGAGACCGAGGAGGTTTGTCAGAATGCTCAGGAAACTGGCGAGGATCAGGCTCATCGCCAGGATGGTGAGCAGTTCGATCGATTGCACCTGGACGATGGTCCATCGGCTGCATCCGAGCTTGAACATCGTTTCGAGTTCCTGCTTTCGCAACCGCAGGGAGAGGGCAACGATGAGTCCGACCAGCAGGAAGGTCACGGCACCAAACAAAAGGGCACCCAGGTCGAGGAACCGTTTTGTATCGAAGACAATGCGCATCAGATCCTGGACCACATCACCCGGTTTGAGCACCTGGGCCGGGTTCCCGGGTGTCAGATATCGACCCATCAGGAGGGTTTCAGATTTTTCGTCGTTCGGCAGCGCGATGATCGCACTGAGTGGGAAATCGGCCTCGTTCCCGTGAAAATGAAACGATTCTTGATTCTCATCGGTCACGGCGGAATGGGTCCTGAGGTTGGATGCGGAAGCCGAATGAGGTCGGACGTTGGTTCCTGGCGGAACGTTGATCGGACCGTTCGTTTCCGGGTGCCCGTGGCCGATTCCCTCGAGGATCCACGCGGTTTGCAGATCCACAAAGACCACGGAGTCATCCTCCGTGCCGGCGGGGGCGAGGACCCCGGCGACTCGGAGATTGAGCGGGGTCGGGCCTGCGAGGTTGAACAGGTTTTCGGATTCCGTGACGACCCGATCTCCCGGTCCGGCGTTGAGGTGTGCCGCTGCTGCCGCCCCGAGCAGACAGTCGCCGATTCTGCCGAGCGGCCGGCCCCGCTGAATCTCGAGGTGCCGGAAGCGAAAATAATTCGTGGTGGTGCCCACCACGAGATGGCCACGTGCCCGGAACCGGGCGAGCAGGGGAACAGGCATGGCCAGTGCACTTTCGCGGATCTGCTCCAATTCCCGCATGGTGATGAGCTCGGGTGTTTCGCCCTGGAAACTCAGGGCGTGGAGGGCCAGGCCGAAACGGCTGCCTTTGGCTCCGATCAACAGGGGAGTTGCGTCTGCGCGGGCCGTCGCCCGTTGCTGAAACCGGGCCACCAGCAGGTGCACCGAGGCCGGAAACGAAAACGTCAGTGTCAGGCAGGCCGTCAGCAGAAGCGTCCGTCCGAAATGATACCGGATGGAACGTCGCGCCAGTAGAAACACGCCGGACATCAGGTTGGCTCCAGGAATGTGGAGATTTCGAGCACGCGGTTGAACCGGTCGAGGAGGGAGATGGCGTGCGTCACGCAGACCACCGTCGCACCGATCCGGGCGGCGTGTTCCCCAAGCTGTTCCATGACCCGTTCCGCGTTGGCCGCATCCAGGCCGGCGGTCGGTTCATCGGCCAGAATCAGCCTGGGGCCGGGGAGCAGCGCGCGGCAGAGTGCGACCCGTTGTTGTTCGCCCCGCGAGAGCTGTGTGACCGGGCGGTTGAGCTTTTCTGAGAGGCCAACCGAATCCGCCAGTGTTTCGGCTGAACGCCGAACGGCGGCGTTGAGTTTCAGGCTGCGGTTGATGAGAAACGGAAGAAGCATGTTCTCCCGCACATCGAGGTAATCGATCAGTTCGAAGTTCTGAAAAATGAACCCGACGGTGCGGATCCGGAATCGCCGGCGTTCCGATTCCCCAAGCGCTCCCAGATCCCGGCCGTTCACGAGGATCCGGCCCGACGCAGGCCTGAATATTCCCGATAGCAGAGACAGCATTGTTGTTTTTCCCGAGCCACTCGGGCCCGTGATCGCGACCGTTGAACCGGCCGCGATGGAGAGCTGCGGGATGCGCAGTCCGAACCCCGCTGCGCCGTATGCAAATTCAAGGTTTTCGATTTGAATCATACCCGCGCAATCCTGTTTCGAAGCGAATCCGATTTTCGTTTACGACTTCGATTCCGGCCAGTTTCCAAAACCCCTGTTTGGGCCGAACCTCCAGCAGCGCCTCGAATTCGTTCTCACGCGTGTGGATATGCCCCCAATGTTCGACGGTGCCGACGACTCTCCAGGTGCATTGGAGTCTGGGTGGATTGGTTTCGGTCTGTGCCGTCACCTTCAGGACCCTTGCCTGCCTGACCTGCGCGAGGGCACCGCCTTGTTCGGTCATCATCAGGGATCGTTTGATTGTGAGGAACAGGCTGCGAAGAAGGGAGCCGCTCACACTGGCGGCCAGAGCGTCGTATATTTCGGAATCGTCCCGGAACTCGAAGGCTCGATAGATGTTTGAGAGAAGGACCTCCGCATCCGCCCGGGTTGGGTTGCCGGAACCCGATCCCGGTGGCGCTGGCACCGGGAGAACAGGGGGTGGCTGCGGACTTGTCCCGCCGGGTCGGACCCAAACCAGTTCCGGAGTTTCCGCCCGGAAAAAATGTTCTTTCGGATCGAGTGCGTCGGCCAGGATCATCGACCGGAGGAACGATGCGTGCTGATGGAAAAGTTCCCATCGCATCTCAAGTCTGGAAGGGGGACGTTCGGCGGGATACGAAAGAATGACCCCGATCCGACCCTGATGCACGCTGATGCGCCGCGGTTCGGCGTTCATGGCAAAATCGTTGATGTCCAGACTGAAAAAATTCAGCCGGGCAAGGTCCGGTGTGACTTGTCGGCCATCGATCGAGAGCGGGTTTCTTTCCTGGAAAAAGGAGGCAATGCTTTTGCGGGCGGCTTCCTGTTCTTCGATCTCGAGGAACTCGGGATCCCGCCGGGCGATCGGAAGCCATTGTTCGAACGTCAGAACGGGAATCAGGACTTCGTGACGCACTTCGCGCGGAGTGATGTAGAGGAATGAATAGAGCCCGGTGTAACTGGCGATGCCGAGACGTTGTTCGATCTGCTGGGCGCGTTGTTTGCGCAGACCCGCCAATCCCCCGGGTGGTTTGGTTGGCGGATGATCCCAGTCGAATCGCACCGTGTGCGGTTGGCCGGGCATCAGTTGGGTGGGTGCCTCAATCAAGATTCCGTTCTGCAGGAGCATCAGGTCCATGACGGCGGGAAGCAATGCGTTGGGTCCTCCAAAGGTCTGGGTGATGGTGAGGAATTCGCCGTTGTCCGGAAGCGGGAATTCGAAACGATAGATCAGTCGTTTGGACATCAGTTCGCCCTGTGCCACCGGGCCGTCCAGCTCGATTCGGTTCAGCGAGGTGAACTGTCCCGATAATCCATTGCCCGCCGCATCACGAATTGAGAATCCATCGAGAAGAAAGGCCCGGTGACTCGCGGAAGCCGCCAGCAGGTCAGCCTCGGAGTACAAACCGTCGGATCCGGATCCCAACGCGTGGTACAACACAAGGTCCTCCAGCATGACCTGGATTTCTGCCGCGACCCTGTCCTTGCGGACATCGACCGTTGCGGAACTCAGAGAGATGGGGTGTGCGACTGCGTGTGGGACCGTGCCCACCAAGCCCAGGAGCCCGGTCAGGAGGGCGGCTCCGGCGATTCGTGCCCTCCGGCACCGTGACTGAACAAGTTCCCGGATCACTTGACGATGACCAGTGCTTCGATCCAATCCCGGAATTCCATGCCGTCCGAAGCGACATCGGCGGTGATCAGATGCGTGCCCGGGGTGGCAGGCGTTTTGACCCTGAGCCGGACCCGGCCGGAAGCCCCCGCCCCGAGAGTGATCGGAGCGGGTCTGTGCAGGAGCTCCGTGCCATTGGGCAGGTGAGGCGTCACGTTGAAGGTGCGGGCGCGTGGTGAATGGTTTGCAATGCGGACCTCAAGGTCCAATTCCCTGCCGGGCGCGGTCTCGTTGCCGTAGGGATAGAACACCGCCCATTGTTCGTCGATGCCGTAGTTCGGATTGTCCCATGGGAAAAGCTCCCGGAGGATTTCCACCCGTTGGCGGTAGCGGGTCTCCAGATGGTTCAACTCGTCGTTGGAGAATGCGAACACATAGGGGATATGTTCGTTGACCAGCCAGATTTCGCTCCCGAGCTGGCGGAGTTTTTCGAAGCAGAGAAAATAGCCGGAATCCTCGCGCACCAGGTTCCGGTTGAGCACGCAGTAATCATCGATGCCGGAAGGCGCGAAGGAATCGCCGATGAAAAACACGGGGCGTTCCTGATTGCGCTGTGCGAGCAGGGCACCGTGGTAATAGGCCTGACCGGGGTAAAAGTTGAAGGTGAACTCGAATTCGTGCCAGCGCATTTTGTCTCCGTTCTTTTTGACACGAATGTTGGAGATCGGGTTCGAGGTCATGGCCGGCAGGTGGTAGGCCGCCGGGTTCTCCAGCACATCGGCGTATTCTTCGAGGGCATAGACCGGACAGTTGAATTCCCGGGCCGCCGCCTCGACCATGTCTGCGTGATCGTCGTGGAAATGGGTCACGAAAATGCCCTCCACCTTTTCCACCACGCCCATGGTCATCAGTTTCTTCACCGCATCGATCACCCGCTGATAACCGCAGTCGAGCAGGAAACCGGTGCCATCGTCGGAAATCAACAGGCGGCTGGTGGCGTGTTCGAAAACCCAGTCCGGAGCTTCCCGGTGTTGGGCGTAGGGCATCAGCTCAATGTCCGCCCCCTTCCCAAGCACGCGTTCGCCGCTGGACCGCATGCGGTCCTCCTTGAAATACCAGTGAAGCGCGTTCGTGGAGAGATAGTTTTTGTACAAAGCCCGCACCCGCTGGATGAGTCGCTCAATCGCCGCCCCCGGATCGCGGATCACATCGCCTCGCGACGGAACGATCAGATCGGGCTTGGCGTCGCGGATTTTTTCCAGACTTGCCACGAGAGCCGCAAGACGGCCTCCGTACCCGTGGTAACCCCGGATGCCCGCTTCCGGAATCGCGTCCTGAAAACTGTAGAGATCGAGGATCTTCCCGTCTCCGACAATCAGATCCCCGGTGAACGCGATCGTCCGGTCATCGACGCGGACCACATAGGACACGCTGCCACGGGTGTAGCCGGGAGTGTCGAGGACCTGGAACTCATACCCGCGCCACGGAAGCATGTCACCGCCCGTGACCCAGCGTGAGACGGGGAGGGCTGCCGTCAAGACCCGGGTCGTTTGTTGGTCGTAATCGTGGAAACGCCCGGTTATGAACTGGTCCCAATATTCTCCGGGTTTATCGATCAACGGTCGTTCCGCCCCGGGTGCCGCGATCGAAACTCCGTGTTCCGCCGCCTTCCGTGCCGGACCCAGGATGTCACGGCGATGGTGTGTGACCAGCAGTTGTTCCACGGGCGTACCCGGGTCCGGGGGGATGCCATAGATCGCGATTCGTGCTCCCGCCTGCTCCAGGAGCACCGAGTTGACCGGGCCGTTCCAATAAGTCAGATGCTCGGTGAGGCGCTCCGCACCGAAGAGATTGAGTGTCGCCAGGAGGAAAGCCCACAAAAGGGCGGAGGATCGCATGGTTGGGGTTGTTCGGCCCATGGAGAGTGGCTGCATCGCTTTGAAGGGGTTCATGGGATGTAAAACGGAATTTGGAAATTTACGGTGCCGTCGGAGCCGTTCGCAGCGTTCGAGGCGGGAGGGCGGTGTTGGTTCGCGGTTTCCAAGACGTTCGATGCCCTTTGGAGTCCTACGGCGTGGCCGGCGGTGTTTCGGCTGGTTTTTCCTCCGGTTCGGGAGGTTTGGGCGGCACGGTCAACCAGATGTGTTGGGATTGATTGAGGGTGAGGTGACCCGCCGCGCTGTTTTTTCCCTTGAGCGTTGCTGCCACGAATTGTGCTGCGGGTTGGGCGGGATCCGTGGAAACCACCAGGGCACGAATCGGAAGGTTGGCCGGCTTGCATTCCCTGGACGCCAGAATCGACAACGTGAGGTCGGCTCCTTTGACGGGCACCGAAGCGGACGTGGCCGAAACTCCCTCCGGCAACCCATCCAGCAGGACCGCCAGGCTCCCTTCAAATCCATTGGAACGGGTCACCTTGACCTTGAGCTCGGTGGATTCGCCGGGTTTTACAACGACCGCGTCTGCCAACGCCTCGGCTTCGAACCCGGGCACCGGGTGGGTGCCCGCGAGGCGGTAAACGAAATCGGTTCCACCCCGGTCCAGCAAATCCCGGATCTCAATCCGAAAGGTGCCGTCCGCCGGGGCCGTCCATTGGAGCTCGGGATCGGGTCGTTTCCCGATGTCGTCGCTTTCAGCGATCTGCTTGTCCGCATCGTTGAACAGGGTCAAAACGGCATCCAGCGGGAACCCCAGAATTTGGGACTCGACCTGAAAATGCAGGACTTCTCCCTTGGTCGCGCTGAATCGGAAGTTGTCCCTGTCGTGCGGATCCCCGATGCGTCCGTTGATCGCAGCGGGAAACAGCACCGGTTGCGATTCCGTGGATGCGTTGTTTGGCTCGAGCTCCCGAACCTCGGGCCAGTCGCTCAGCCGGAGGCTGAGCTCGGTGCCCCCGCCCGGAACGGTCACGGTGAGGTGGTCCTGCGCTGCGGAGGCCGTGGTGGCATCGACCTCGACGTGAGTCACTCCGCTCGGGGTTCCCAGATTCCAGCCGTGGAGGTGCAGTGCCTCGCGATGGCCTCTCTGGATCGCCTGCGGGAAGAGATAATTTCCGACCGGTCCCTTGTGCAGAATCAACCGGTAAACGCAGTCATCACCGCCGGTCAGGCGAATGTCGGCTTTGGGAGGGAACGCGAAGGCTGAAAGTTGCAGGGTGTAGGTGGCGGCTTGAGGCGACTGGAACATCAGCGCTGGATCGAGCTCATGGCGATCGTGGTTGAAAGCCACCTGGGTGCCGGCTGCGTCCAGGAGTTGGAGCAGGGGATCAACCGGGGAATCAAGGGAATACGCGTCCACCGTGGCGACGAGCCATTGACCCGGCTCCAGGGAAACCTGGAACGAATCGGTGTCGCCCTCCTTGTTGAGCCGGCCGTTGACTGTGATCGGCCATTCCGTCAGGGCCTGGGCTTGCTCCAGAGCATCGTTCGGTTCCTGATCCAGGGTTTCCGTGATTCGTCCCACCATGAAACACCGCAGTGCCGACGCTCCGTCGTCATTGTATAAACGGATGTGACAAGGCCCGGCAGGCATGTCCGCCGGAATCTCGATCCGGAGGGTTCCCTTCTCTTCCGCCGCAGAAACCTCGAGTGCGGGATCGGAGCTCCAGATCTGCGGAGGCCACGATTCGTGTTTGCCGCCTGCTGTGACGGAGACAGTGGTCCCGACCCGGCCGCCGGCGGGATATAGAAACTCGAGCGGGGGTGGGGCTGCGTGCGCCGCCGGGTAAAGGGCGGCGATCCAACCGAGCAAAAAGAGGGCTGGCAGGCGCAAGTGAAATCAGGCGAAGAGTTCCGGAATGGGTGAGCCGCCGTTGACCAACTGGACAGGGCGGCCGGTGTTTTTGTGCAGCACCTGATGCGGGTCGATGCCCATCTTTGTATAGAGCGAACAGGCGAAATCCTCCGGACTGTGAACGTTTTCCGACGCGTAGTAGCCTTTGGAATCGGTGGCACCGATCACCTGCCCGCCGGGAATCCCGGCTCCGGCCATCAGCACGGACATGGCATGCGGCCAGTGGTCCCGTCCGACGTCCTTGTTGATCTTGGGCGTGCGACCGAATTCGCCCAGTGCGATGACCATGGTGTTCTCCAGCAGGCCCCGTTCGTCGAGATCCTCGATCAAAGCCGCGATTCCCTGGTCGAACTTCGGAAGATGGTTTTCCTTGAGCGTTTTGAAGATGTTCGTGTGATGATCCCATCCGCCGTAGTAACAGGTCACGAAGGAGACCCCCACTTCCACGAGTCGCCGCGCCATGAGCAGGCGTTGTCCCAGGTCGTTGCGTCCGAATTTTTCCCGCACCGCCTCGGGTTCGCGATGAATGTCGAAGGCGGCCTGGGCTTCCGGTGAGGTGACCAGGTCAACGCCCTGACTGTAATATTCGTCGAAGCTGACGGCCGGATCGGCGGCGATCCCATCGGTCAGGCGCAGCATGCGGTCGAGCGAACGGCGCAGCTGCTGACGGGAGGTCGCCCGGCCTTCACTGATGGTCTCGGGCAGGACGACGTCGCGCACCCGGAAGTTTTTGTTGTCCGGATTGCCATCGATGACAAAGGGGGCATGTTGGGCTCCGAGAAAATTCGGACCGCCGGAGCGGGACATGCGAGGAAGGCTCATATAGGAGGGCACGCCGTTGCGGATCCCGCGATCGCGGGAAACCATGGAACCGAAAGACGGATGAAACGTCACGAATGCACCGCAGTTGACAGGCACCGGGGTGGGGGTGCCGGTCATCATGTAATGGTTGCCGCCGCCGTGGTTGGGATCCCGATGGCAGATGGACCGGATCACGGACATCTTGTGAGCCACAGCGGCGAGCTTGGGAACAGTCTCGCAGAATTGAATGCCTGGCACGCTGGTTTTGATCGGGTTCAACTCCCCCCGGATTTCCCTGGGGGCATCCGGCTTGGGATCGAAGGTCTCGTAATGACTGGGGCCGCCGTCCATCCAGATGAGAATGCAGTTGACCTGTTTTCCGGCGGGCTTTCCCGAGGCCCTGGCTGCGGCCGCGCGAAGTCGAAGGATATCGGACAGTCCGAGTCCGAAGGTGGCACCAATACCCAGTTGGAGGAAGTCGCGGCGGCGCATTCCGGCGCAGTTGCGTGTGAGTTCGTTCATGGGCGTGAGGGTTGGTTGATCGGGTCCGTCGGTGATCCGGGTCAATGGTTGAAGACAAATTCGGCGGTGTTGAGCAGCGCCCACAAAACGTCCTCGGTGGCTGTCTGGCGGGTTGCCTCCGGGTTCGCGTAAATCCGGCTGGCCAGACTGAGTTCCTCGGGTGTTGGTGGCCGGTTGTACGCGGCCAGGTAGAGTTCGGTGATGATTTCGGCGGTGCTGCGATCACTCTCTGCCAGGGCCCGGGCCCGGCCCTTCGGATTCGCGATCCGTTCCTGGAGGCTGTCCGAGTTCATCATGTGCAGCGCCTGGACGACGCTCGGTTTGGTGTCCCGTTCGCAGGGGCAGTCGCTGCTGGAGTTGGGACGTCCGAAGGCGTCCATGAACTCGGAGCGGATTTTGTAATTCCAGGTTTGTTTGGCGCTGGCACCGGCGGCCAGGCCTTGAAACTGGTTGGAGGTTCCTGTGACTTCCGTCACCGCGTCGAGCAGGGTCTCGGCCGGCAGGCGTCGACGGTAGGATCGCGAGAAATGGCGGGTGTCGCCCAGGTTGAACTCATTTGGAAGGGAGCCGGCCTGATAGATCCGCGAGCCAAGGATCGTCCGCATGAGGTGTTTGAGATCGTACCCGTTTTTTACAAAATCCTCGGCGAGCGCGTTCAGCAAGGGTTCATGGACAGGCGGATTGGAGGCCCGGAAATCATCAACGGGATCCACAAATCCTTTTCCGAAAAACTCGGCCCACACCCGGTTGACCAGTGCCCGGGCCAGGAACGGATTGTCCGGCTGGCACATCCAGTCGGCCAGATCCTGCCTCGGATCCCGGTTGGGGTCGGTGTGGGCAGTCGGGCCATCGGGCGGTTTTGGTTTCATCACTTCAGCGGTGACCGGGTGTTTTACCTCGCCGCCGGGGCGATGGTAGATGACCTCGAAATCGCCCGAGATCGGAGGGGAAACGCCGGTGCCTTTGCGTTTGATTTCACCAAAAAACGCGGCGAACTGGTAGAAATCGCCCTGGCTCCATTTTTCGTTGGGGTGATGATGGCACCGGGCGCATTCCATGCGGACTCCCAGCAGCACCTGGCTGACCAGGGTGGAGACATCCTCCGGGGTCCTCCGGTCCCGGAACACAACCGTCGGCCCGATCTGGTGGGTGCTCCCCTGAGCGGTGACAATCTCGCGGGCCATGACGTCATACGGTTTGTTCTCCCGAAATGTCTGGCGCAGCCATTGATCGAGCATGTAGACGCTCTTGACACCGACCCGGTCCGGGTTGGGGCGGATCAGGTCCGCCCATTTTCCAGCCCAATAATCGGCATAGGCGGGATGGCTCAACAAGTGGTCGATCCACCGGTCCCGTTTGTCCGGGGATGGATCCGCCAGAAAAGCCCGGGCTTCTTCCGGACTGGGCAACATGCCAATGACATCGAGAGAGACCCGCCGCAGGAATTCGGTGTCCGTGCAGGTGTCCGAAGGCACCAGACCGAGTTTGCGAAACCATTCAAGGGCCAGCCGGTCGACGAAACTGTTGGTTGGCAGCGCCGCGAACAGGGATTCGGGCAGGGAACGGTCGGGTGGCACGATCACTCTGGAAATGCTGATCAGCCCCATGAACCGGGCCACGACGGCTGTCTCTCCGTTGAGTGTTCCGACCGATATCCGGCCGGAGTGATCCGTTGCCGCGATTTCTTTGTCGTTTACCGAGAATTCAGCGAGCTCGGTGACGTCCCGGATGGTGCCGTCGGAAAAATGGGCGCGTACGATCAGGGGTTGGGAGGATTCTTTCCGGTACCGGCGTTCGGCGGGAAAGAGTTCGATGCTTTCCAGGGTTGGGTCGTTTTCTGCGGCGTATGGCATTCCCGAGGTGATCCAATCGACCAACGTCCGGTGCTGGGCGGAGTCGCGTGTGAATCGTTCCCCGCCTTCATGAGGGATCGTCTGGGTGGCTTTTCGAAGCAGCAGGCTCTCTTCCGGCAAGGCGGGAAACACCCTGCGTCCACGGGAGTCCTTGACGATTTCCCGATAATCCGATTTTGGGTCGTATGCAAAGACCGAGAGTCTGAAACCATTCTGACCGTTGGGTTTGGCGTGGCATTTGCCCGAGTTGCAACCCGCCTTGCTCAGGATGGGGAGCACATCGTTGACAAAGCTGAGGCCGGTCTGGTCCGGAGGCGATAGCACGCGAACTCGAAGCTCCGTCTCCTGAGCGCCGGAGGAGATGCGGATCCGTGTCTCACCGGGGGCGTGGGCGGTGACCCGGCCGGATTCGGTCACCGATGCGATCTCGGGATGATCGGACTTCATTTCGGCGGAACCGGTGAGGTCCGAGTCGAAACCGGCGGTGTCGTGGCCGGTGATGACAATGCGATGGCCCTGGCCGTTGGCAGTGAGCGAGAGTTCTGATGGAAAAACCGAGATGGATTCCGAGCCTTCAGACCGCGCTGTGAGGGGCGTTGCCACGCTCAGAACAGCAGCGATCCAAAAGGTCGCGACTCTGGCCCGCACGAGTGATTTCATCTTCGGTGAATGGGCTGACAAGCGGCCATGCTAGGGAGTCGGGTTCGAAGTTTCAAGCCAAAGGATTCGTCAGGGGACGGGGGCGTCGGGAGTCCAGGGACGTCCGGGAGATCCTCCCAATGTCGATGATGCCCTCCAGGAACTGGGTGATGCCGCGTTCGGATGCAGGTCAATCCGTTCCAGGGTGGCACCCGTGCCGTCCGCACCGGTTGGCCATGCGCGTTCGTCCCCATAGGGTACGAAGCATGCCAGGGTGCCGTTCGGGCGAAATAGTCGCACACTGTCCCCCGAGTTGGCGAGTCCGAAGCGGAAACTTCCAATGGCCGGCAGGGTGGCGGGGTGGAAGAGCCGGAACCGGGCGTCATCCTGATGGATCACAAGGTATCCACCCGGTGCCAACGTGGTTTCGGGGAACAACCACGCATGGGCGTCGTCCGCGTCCCGCAACACCCAGCCCGAGAGATCGACTGGCGCGATGCCGGGATTATGGATCTCGACCCAATCCCCGGAGTCGGACCCGGCTGCCGGATGGTACATGATTTCCGTGATGAACAACTCCGAGGGAATCGCTGGAGCCGGGGCAGCGGGTTCGAAGCGGGCAATGACGTGGTTGGCCGTATCCCGGGTCAAACTGAGGTCGAGCCGGTGAGAGGGTTCATTGCCCGTCGCAGTTGTCCATCCCACAAACCGGTGGCCCGGGTTTGGGAGTGGCCGCAGGGTGGTTGCATAATCTGCAAAATACACCCCCTGCCAGGGCGCGGATTTGAGTGTGAGCGAGTTGACCTGGACCCGGCCCGAGCCGGGTGGTTGGACCTCGACGCTCAGGGTGCCCAGGCCCCCGGTCAGTCCGAAGTGCTCAAGGCAATCCTGCCGGAGTTTTGTGGGGCGATGGCGCGCGAAATCCAAAAGGTCGAGGACATGGTTTTCCCAGGTATCCCTTGTGAACGGGCTGAACTCGGCCTGGTGCGGACTGCCAAACCCACGCTGCTCCAACTCGCTCCAGCTCCACCGTTGCAGATGGGCGCTGATCTCGGGACGGATGACCGCCGCCATTTCCGCAATGGTCTGTTCCACGGTCTGTTCGCGGAACAGGCTGTTGAGGAGGTCGGCGGCACGCCGGATGAATCGCTCCTTGAACTGTGGGTTGTTCAGCAGGCTGCGCAGGAGCAGAGTGCGGCCTCCGGCGTTGGGCCACCCGGTGCTGGTTCCCGTGCCCGCCGTGGAGAACCGGAACATGTTGTCGTAGTCCGCGTAATCCCGGGCCATGGCGGGGAGATAAACGGCCGGGGGCCACAGCCCGAATCCGTAGTCCTGGTCGAACACCATCCATTGGAAACGGCCGCGCCGCGCACGGGGACGCCAGCATTTGATGTTGCCGATGTCGAAGTTCTGGAAATAGATGACGGACAACTGGTAATCCATGAAATTGTCCACATCGAGGTAGGTCTCTTCTGCAAACGCAAACTTGTCCGGGTCGGCCATGTTCTGCGTGGACAAATGGCGCTGCATGGCGCTGTAGGTGTCGGCGGATCCCGCGCGTACGCTTCCGTAGCCTTCGATCAGATCGACGCTGCCGGGTTCCATGCCGTGATGGGCGAGCACGTAGGCTTCGTTCATTTTTTCGCGAATGTTGTAGATGCCCCAGTATTCCCCATTGATATAAACCACCGCCGGTCGGTAAGCCTGGGTGTCGAGATCCGTTTCCCGGATCAACCGCTGCATCATGGCATCCCGCATCAGGGTGAAACCGCTGTTGACGAAGTAACTCCCATGGGAGCGGGTGGGACCAAACTCGGAGATGGGCGGCCGGGGCGGTGTCTGGTGGGTGCTCTGGTTGTCGTTGCCGGAGTTGCGCAGCACCAGCGCTTCAAAGGACTCGATGGGTTCGTCCGGAAAGATCCGGTGCTGGAACTTTCCGGTTCCGTAGGTCCGTCGGGCAAAAAGCGCCAATGACTTCTGGGGGTAACCGCGGGAACCCCAGCCGCCGAAGATTTTCATTCCGGCGCGTTGCCGGAGTGCGGCACGGCCGTCTGGTTCGAAGAATTCCAGGGCCACCTCCACTTCCCGGTCCTGCCACGCGTTGGAGCCCGGGTACGGATAATTCTGCAGAACCTGGCCCTGGCGCGAGAGAACCCGGGGGCTCATTCCGTAGAGGTATCCGTTCTGGAACTCGAGGTTCGCCGGCGCGGTTGCCAGGGACATGATCGGCAGGCGATGTGTCGCGCCAATGAAGAAGGTCCTGGCGCCCGGTTCCCCGGTCGCGCCCCCGGGCGAGACCGTGATCGCCCTGACGAGTGTGGTCTTTTCCAGATGGATCGGTCCGGTGATGACGGGGGATTGCGCGGTGGGCATCGAACCGTCCAGCGTGAAATGAACCGCGAGGTCGGATTGTTCCGATGCGATCGTGACGTGCACGGGTTCGCTGAAGAATCCGCCGTCGGGCGCAAAGGTTGGACGGGGGCGGACTGGGACCGCGGCCTGGCTCCGATTGGGTTCGCCCGGACTTGAATCGGATTGATCAAACAGAAACAACTCGGATCCCCCGTCGGGAAAACGACCGACGGATTGATTGGACTTGAGCGGAGGGATTGTGAATTCGTCGATCGGCTGACTTGCCGGGTTCCTGAGCACCAGTCGTTCGCCGGATGCCTTGAGTTTGAAGTTCGTGTGAAGCGCTGTCCCCGGTGTCGCCTGATTCAGGTCCGATGCGAACAGGATCATCTGCGCGTTGGGTTGGATCGATACGGCGGGGAATCTCCAGGGCGACTGAACGGCACTGGTGTCCGAGAGCGTGAATCCCTCCAGATCGACCGCGGTGTCGTTCGGATTGTACAGCTCGATCCAATCCCAGTACGCGCCCGTTTCATCCGCGAACCTGGACGTGTTGTCTGACATCACCTCGTTGATCCAGAGGGCGGGGCCGGACGCGGCAAGGGCCATGGAACGAACCCGGTAGAACCGGGTGTCGCCGGAGATGGGGACGGTGGCCTGAAAGAGGCCTTCCGCCACGGGATCCACCACCGAGCCCGATTCGTTCGTCCAAATGGAGTTGGGACCGATGGAGGGGGCGGTTTCGATCCGGAATCCATCGGTTTCTGCTGCAGGCGCCTGGAACTGGAATCGGAGCGTTGGTCCGGGTGTGATGCGGAACGAGGACGGAAGGATCGCCGGAAGGTTTGCCGCCTGCACGTGCTCCAGCCCTCCGAGGAGGGTCGTCAGCACGGTGAGTGCCCGGATGCAGGACCGGTGCAGGCGATGGATGCAGTGTGGAGGATGGAACAGGAATGGCACCCGCTGACCTTAGGCGGCCGGTCGGGCCCGGGTCAAGAACGCGGCGCTCTGTCGGGGGAGATCGGTAGGTGTCTGCGAAAGGTCGGGGGCGGATTCGGAAGAACTTGTCCCACTGCCGTTGGCTCGGGCAAGGAAAACGGAGCGCGACCCGTCCGGCGGGCTGGCCGGTTTCCCTGTCTGCACCCGACGAGCCGGGACGAACTTTTCATGTTCGGGGTCGTCACAGCGGGTCGTCACTCTTGGCTGGTCTATCTGCCGTTTCCTTCTAGGGTGAGGGGTCTATGGGTGAGATGAATGAATTTTCGTTGGTGGTGCGTGCGTTTCTGATGGCCTATCCCTGGAAACGGATCGACCCGGTTCCGTGGAGCCATCTGGCCAAACCGCTGGCCGACTCGCGGTTGGCGCTGGTTTCCAGTGCGGGTTTGGTGTGCGCCGATCAGCCCGGGTTCGATGACGCGGTCAAGGGGGGGGATGTCAGTTTTCGGGAAATCCCGAGGGACACCGATGTTGCCAGTCTGATTGAGACCCACCGAAGTGATTCGTTTGATCATGCGGGTGTCAACACGGATCCGAACGTTGCTTTTCCCCTGGACCGGGTGCGTGAGTTGAAGGAGCGGGGAAGGATTGGGGAGGTGAACCACCGGCATCTTTCGTTCATGGGATCGATCACGGCGCCGGGGCGGTTGGTGCGCGACAGCGCTCCTGCGATGGCCGAGCTGATGAAGCAGGACAGGGTGGATGTCGCGCTCCTGGTGCCCGTCTGACCCATGTGCAACCAGGCCGTGTGTCTGGTCGCAGCG
>JAIPJX010000007.1 GCA_021733945.1 Verrucomicrobiota bacterium
CCACCTTCCCCCCTCTCCCATTCCAATATCGGTAGGGCGAAGCGTCCCCGCTGAGCCGTGGCCCCCCCCGGGGTCCAGATCCCTGATCGCTCACCGGGACGGTTCGCGCCACCTTCCCCCCTTTCCCTTTCCGAATATCGGTAGGGCGAAGCGTCCCCGCTGAGCCGCGAGCCGCCCGAGGTCCAGACCCCCGATCGCTCACCGGGACGGTTCGCGCCACCTTCCCTCGCGCTACCACCGTCGCGGATCTACTCGGCCACAACGACCGTGTAATTCCGTTTTCCTTTCCGTAAAAGGAGAAATTTGCCAAACAACAACTCCGTGCTTTTAAGCGATCGCTGAGGATCGATTTCACGAACATTGTTCACGTAGATGCCCCCGCCAGCGATATCCTTTCTCGCCTGCCCCTTGCTCGGACTCAACTCGGCCAGAACCAACAAATCCACCAACCCGATCCCGTCCCCGTCCAACCGGGCCTTGCCGATGCGGTGGGAGGGCACCTCGCCCGCAATCTCACCAAACACACGTTCGGAGATTCCTTCCAAACCACCGCCGAACAAAACCTCGCTGGCACTGATCGCTTCGCCGACAGCGTTTTCGCCATGAATCAGCGTGGTGACCGCCCGGGCCAGCGCGCGATGCGCCTCCCGGGACTCGGGCCGTTCCAGATGCGCCTTTTCCAGAGCTTCGATCTCCTGGCGCTCAAGAAATGTGAAGAACTTCAAATACCGGATCACATCCCGGTCATCCGTACGCACCCAGAACTGATAAAACCGGTAAACACTTGTTTTTTCAGGATCCAGCCAGATGGCACCCGATTCGGATTTACCGAACTTGGAACCATCGGCATTTGTGATCAGCGGCACGGTCAAACCAAACACCTGCCTGCCCAGCTTCTTGCGGCACAGCTCGATGCCGGCCGTGATGTTCCCCCACTGATCGCTCCCACCAATCTGGAGCACGCAATCCTGCTCCCGGCAGAGGACATAAAAATCAAAAGCCTGCAGCAGCATGTAACTGAACTCCGTGTAACTGATGCCTCCGTCACGGTCCTCCATGCGCGCCCGCACACTCTCCTTGGCAACCATCATGTTGACCGAAAAATGTTTTCCGATGTCCCGCAGGAACTCCAGGAACCCGACCGGAGTCGTCCACCCGGCATTGTCCAAAAGGCAGGCCGCCGTCGGTGATTCCGAAAAATCCAGCCAGTTTGCCAGCTGCAGCTTCAACCGGCTGATGTTCCCGGACAGGATCTCCGGGGACAACAGCTGTCGCTCGGATTTTTTGCCGCTTGGATCCCCGATGGAGCCCGTCGCGCCCCCGGCCACGGCGATGGGGCGATGCCCACAGAGCTGGAACCGACGCAATCCGAGCAGAGGCACCAGGTTGCCCACGTGCAGACTGTCGGCCGTGGGATCGAACCCGGCATACAGCGTGATCGATCCGGATTCCATGCGCTTCTGCAGTTCGGCGGCGTCGGTGCAATCGGCGATCAGACCGCGCCAGGTTAATTCTTCAAAAATATTCATCGCGGGTAATGGGGTGTCAGATTGACGTCCGGTACACAAGCGAAAACGGGCAGGTGATAAAACCTGCCCGTTCTCAAAACCGACTGAACCAGGGAATTACTTCCCTTCGTCCGCAGCGTCAAACGCGTGCTGCAGGGCAACCAGATCTTCGCCCGGCTTGAGCGAATCCAGCATGGCCTGCTCGGCCTGCAGCTGCTCGTGCGAGTAGTTGGCGGCCTTGATCGAGAGCCCGATCCGGCGTTCGCCCTTGTCGATCTTGATGACACGCGCGGTGACATCCTGATCCACCTTCAGCACGTTCTTGATCTTGTCGACCCGGTCTTCGCTCACCTGGGAGATGTGCACCAACCCGTCGATGTCGTGTTCCAGTCCGATGAACGCACCGAAGCTGGCCAGCTTGGTGACCTTGCCATTGACCAGGTCGCCGACCTTGTAGAACTTGTCGATGTTGGTCCAAGGATCCTCGGTCAACTGCTTGAGACCGAGCGAAATCCGCTGGTTGGCCTTGTCGATCTCCAGCACCACGGCCTCGATCTCGTCGCTCTTCTTGAGCACTTCGGAGGGGTGATTGATCTTGCGGGTCCAGGAGATGTCCGAGACATGGATCATGCCGTCCAGACCGTCTTCCAGCTCGATGAACGCGCCGTAGCTGGTGAGGTTGCGGATCTTGCCCTTGACCTTGCTGTTGGCCGGGTATTTCTCCAAAGCCTGATCCCACGGATTGGTTTCCAGCTGCCGGATACCCAGGGAGATCTTCTGCTCTTCGCGGTTGATTCCCAGCACCACGGCTTCCACTTCCTGCTCGGCCTTGAGCACATCCGAGGGCTTGGCAATGCGCTTGGTCCACGAAAGCTCGGTCACATGGACCAGACCTTCGACACCCGGCTCCAGCTCCACAAACGCACCGTAAGGCACCAGGTTGACCACGCGTCCCTTGACCTTGGCACCGACCGGGTATTTGGACTCGATCGAATCCCACGGATTGGCCAGCTTCTGCTTCAGACCCAGGCTCACACGCTCGCGCTCCTTGTTGATGTCCAGAACCACCACATCGATGTCCTGACCCACCTTGAGCAGCTCGGAGGGATGCCCGATCCGGCCCCAGCTCATGTCGGTGATATGCAACAGACCGTCCAGGCCGTTGAGGTCGATGAACGCACCGAAGTCGGTGATGTTCTTGACCGTTCCCTTGCGGATGTCGCCCGGGGTCATTTCGGCCAGGAGCTTGGAACGTTTCTCGTTGCGCTCCTGTTCGATCAGCTCACGACGCGACAGAACGATGTTCTGACGTTCCTGGTTGATCTTGACCACCTTGAAATCAAATGTATTGCCCACCAGCGCGGTGAGGTTTTTCGGGGGCACAATGTCAATCTGTGAGGCAGGAAGAAACGCTTCCACCCCGATGTTGACCAGCAGACCACCCTTGACAACCGCCTTGACCCGGCCCGAAATCGTGCCGCCCTCGTTGCAGATCGAGAGAATCTTGTCCCAGTTCTTCCGGAACTCAGCCTTTTCCTTGGACAGAACGACCATGCCGTCCCGGTCCTCGAGCTTCTCGATCAACACATCGACCTGATCGCCGACGTTCACCGCCTTGATATCGTCAAATTCTCCGCCGGAAACCACGCCCTCGCTCTTATACCCAACGTCCACGAGGACTTCCTTGGGCCGGACTTCGATAATGACACCTGTGACAATCTCGCCTTCAGCAAAGCGCACTGTACTTTGCTTCATGGCTTCTTCCATTGTTAACATAATAGACTCAAACGAAACGCGAATGGATCGCATGCTGCGGGAGGCTTTTCGCAGGTATTCTGAGGGTACCCACTGAAGACTCCATTGCCTAACGGACCGATCGTTGCGGGGCAACGGAGGGTTGAAGGTTAGGTTACAACGTTTACTTTTCTTTTCTCAGCCTCAAACGAAAACCGCACACACGGCCTTCAGGCAAGGGGGTAACATAGACCGTGCCATTCGGGATGCAAGAGCGAAATTTAGCATTTTTCCAATTTACGACCCCCGCCTCGCCCATTAGCCTGCGGCATGTTTTCACACGTTGTCATTTTCTGGACCAACCCCGAAAAACCAAACGCCACCGAGGAATTGCTCGCCGGGGCCGAGAAATACCTCAAACCAATTCCCGGGGTCCTTCACTTTCACATCGGCAGGATGGCCCCCAGCCAGCGCCCCGTGGTCGATCAAACCTATCAGGTCGCTCTCAACACGACCTTTGCGTCAAAAGCCGCCCAGGACGAATACCAGGTCCACCCCCTCCACGTCGAGTTTCTGGACAAGGTCTTTAAACCAAACTGCAAACGCGTGGTTGTCTACGATTTCGAATAAACCACCGATCTCAGCCCGGAGACGTCGCCCCGCCGACGGGCCGACGTCCCGGGAAACCCGCCTTCCGGACGGCCTTCCCCGACAAATGTCGAATTCTTCAAAAACAGGGCTTGCAATTGATTCGGGTTTCGATAGCGTCATGTCGTCTTTTCGGATGCGAGCGTAGCTCAGTCTGGTAGAGCGCAACCTTGCCAAGGTTGATGTCGAGGGTTCGAATCCCTTCGCTCGCTCCAATCTCTACCACCCCCTTTCACAAACAAACCTCCCCCAACGGTCCGGACCACTTTCCATTCTGGGAACAGGACCACTGATTTTTAACCGCCGGGGACGGCTCAGCGGGGACGCTTCGCCCTACCGAAATCGGGACGGGAAATGGGGAATGGTAGCGCGAACCGTCCCGGTGAGCGATCGGATGTCTGCCTCGCGGCTGGAGCAGCGGATACCGAATCGGGATCGCCTCATTTTTTCACCGGAACGTAAGTGAAGGGCCGTGTTGTTTTTTTGTAGGGTATCAGGAAAGCGGCGTCGGCGCTACGCTCTGCCGCACGCACTCCAAAACACCGTCGTTCTTTCGACCCCATGCCTTGGAATCCATCCCTATTGCAGACACCAATTCCCTGGTTCGCCCAAACCCGTCGCCCTGTGGAGTGCGGCGGGCAGAGCGAAGCGCCGACGCCGCTTTGGTCGTACCTGAAGAAGCAAACCCGTTCACTCCCAATCAGGATCCAATTCGGTTCACCGGCAAGTTGAGGAACCCTGGAACCCTGAACTTCCGCCCCACAAACGAATGGCAGTGCCCCCACCCTGCTCCGGGATAATCACAAGTTATTCACAATCCGGGGCTTGCATACACGAACCGGAGACATCGGTCGAAACCGGCAACGGGTTATGGATGAACACCTTCCAAAACCCGCCACACCAAAACTCCAAAAAAAGGATATACGACCGACGGTCGTATCGTCAAAGTTCAGTCAAAACAAAAGTTTCTTTGTGGTTCTCTGCGACCTCTGCGGTCTCTGTGTTAAACCGCAGGTTCGAGCAGGACAATCGCTCAGGCTACCTCAAGAAGCTGGCGTCTCGGGCAGTCCCATGTTTTCTCTGAACGCGGAGCGCACAGAGGTCGCAGAGAACCACAGAGAGAGCGCTGCGGTCCGAGGCGACGGATCGAGCCCGGTCGCTCGGACTGATCCTCTCGGACTACGTGATCCAGCAAGCTGCTCAAGGATTTCAGCCTGCACGCGAACAACTCCCGCCAAAATGGCGGGACACAGGCTCCCCCACCCTCACCGCCATTCGTTTAAGGGATTCGGTCGTGTCACCTTGGTTTCGCGGACGGGCACTCTGCGTGGGGTCGTCGCACCGCTGGACGCGGCACCTGTCTGTCGCAGCGCGACAGACTCCACCCTGCTCCAAACCCTACCCGAATCCAGACTCCACCCGGGTCGGCAGCTGCCTCCGCCGAGGATCAACGTCGCACCGGATCGTTCACCGGGGTCGTCCGTTTGGAGTCTCTGCGGGAGAATCCTTCACTTACCTGATTCGTCCGTTTTGGGGGCGAGGTCGCTGGCGGCCTGACTCTGACTCAAGCTTGAGCCGATCTGCGATCCAGACCTTGATGATTGCCTGGCGCGTGCCCCCCAACCGCCTGGCCTGAAGATCGAGGGCCTGGACAACCCACACCGGAGAATCCACATTCACCCGCTTCTGCTCGAAGGCGGGGCGGTGGACGGATGAACGATCGACATGGGAGGAAATGTCTCCGACCTCATCAAAGATCCGGTCAAAGTCCTTCGCTTTCATTGTAAAGATCCTAATCCCGCGCTCGCCTGACCGAAATCAGTCGGATCCCACCCTCCCGGACGGCATGTATGGCGCACACTGCGCCGGCGGGTATTTCTCTTGTGCCAGCACCCGTTAAAGCTTAAGCTCATTCGAGCTTTGAAGAACAAAAAAACCTCGCCCACAGGATCTGCCTCAATAAGGATGCGGCTGCCGTCCGGTGAAAACTCGTAACTTCTGATAATGAACCGTCCGTTTTCACCGGAAGAGGCGAGCTGCGCGGCTGAAATCACCTCTGTGGATTTGCCACTTTTGGCATCATAACTCACCAGAACCTGACGGCCATTGCCTGTCTCGGTTTCAAGAACCATGTAGGCAGAACCATCCGGAATCCATTTGGCACTGAACGATTTTGCGTTGAAGGCTCTCTCCTCATAAATCGCCCGGAGTCTCTCCCTGGCCTCTGCGGGCACAACAGCCTTGCCATTGGATGGCGCTATCTTTCCTTCCTGGGCAAATAGACCGGAAATGAGGATCAGCTGAATCAGGACCATTGTTCTTTTCATATCTTCTACTTAAATTGATGGGAACCAGGGAACTGGAGTTTAACCACGGATGGCTCGGATGGCCACAGATTCAAATGAAGGGGCCGCGCTCTGGCGAAGAAAACCCGGGAAAACAGCCGCCCCCTCTGCGTCTCTGTGCCTCCGCGGGTGAATTCTTCATTGACCTGATTCGTTCGTTGGAGGCGAGGACGCGCTTGTTGTGAATCGAAGGGGGTTGATCATTCCCGGAGACGATGTGAGTTATTCCTCACGGATGATCGACCACCGTATCCTCCCCCGTTCGCCGCTTGAATCCCGAGCCTTTCTAAAAACAGGAGCCGACGTAAGAAGGCTTTCTTCCTCAACTTCAAAACCGGTCGGTTGCCAGAGCATTTTGAGCCTCGTCACCTCGGCTCCTACCATGGAATTGGAATTCTCAGACAGGCCCTGAGAAGGAATATATCCCGCAGAGACGCTGGGACGCAGAGAGAAAGAATCCATCCCCCCTCTGCGTCTCTGCGCCTCAGCGGGAGAATTCTTCACTTACCTGATTTGTCCGGCGACATCCCCCCATCCTTCTGCTCATTTGAGCAGGGAATCAGCAAAATCCAGAAACCAGTTCCTGTCTTGCAGGGCTGAATCCGGAAGCGATCGAAGTAAGATCCGATGCCATCAACGACGTGACAGCGGGCGTCCGGGTGGGCAGCGAGCCGACACACCATTCCACCGCCCTCCAAGAATCGCGAAGCGTCATGGAGTGCGGTAGTCCTCTCCGCTTTCCGGCCGATCCGTGGTTCGGGAGTCCCGGAGATTGTCCGCCTGGGACCAGACGCTGAAATACGGATCACAGGCCACCAGCGGCACAGCGGTTTCAGCCACGATTCCTTCCCTGCTGGCATTTGTGACCATGATGTGACACATTAAAATCCACCCGCATCGAAGCGGGCAAAGGAGAAAGTCGAGAACCCAACGCCCGACACGCAAATTTCGCGGCTGGTCGCGAAACACAACCAATCAAAGGAATCAACATGATGAAATACACAGGCACACTTCAGAGGAGGATCGCCTGGGTGAGTTTTCGCTGCTTCGCGCCAGTCGCCGCAGGCGGACTACTCATCGGGTGTGCATCCGTAAATCCGGAGCCGTTCGCCCAATACCGGAGCGCCGTGCAGGAAGCACAGACCGGCATCGATGCCGCCATGTCCGTCAATTACACCTGGACACGATCCGGTTACATTGAGGGTTTCTCCAGCGACCCGGATTCGAGGTTCACACAGCTGATGATTCAGCCCGGGCAAGGCTATGACTGGTCGCTGCCAAACCCGCCAATCTATCTTGGCGTAAAGCAAGCCCGAAGCGGTCTTGCGGAATTGAACCAGGCTTTCGCCCAATACGCCGATCTATTGGGAAGGCTGGCAAGTCCCGATCTTGTGGACACAGCGAGTTTTGACCAACTGGCCAGGGATCTCAACCAGAATGCAACGGACGCAGCGAACGTGCTTGGGCTCGGCTCTCGTCCGGAAGGGATTGCGCTTTTCTCCGCCGCAGCATCCGAGGCCGCGCGTTTATACATCGACAACCGCAGGCAACATCACCTGAAAAGGGCCATCGAGATAAACCAAACCAATGTGGAAGATTACTCTGCTCTCTGCGTGTCGCTGCTCCACACGATTCGAGGAAACGTCAAGGCATACTATGCCGATCGAACGGAGCCGATTAAGAACGGGTGGCATTCGACCACCGGAAAAAAACGCGAAAAAAACACTGAAGCCATGCTGAACCTGAACGAGCAGTACGCGGATGTCATGCGGGTCCTGCAGGAATTGGAAGCGGCTTACAGCGCGCTGCCGGAGGGTCACGCCGACCTTGCCAGGGCGATTGAGGCACCGAAGCCTGACGTCGGCGGACTCCGGAAGCTCCAGGCCTCAGCAAAAAGACTCCAACATCTTTACGATGAACTGAAAAAAACCGCGGAAAAAGAAACGAAGCCGGAAACGCCACAGGATTGATCCATGAAACCCACCGAAAAGAACCTTCTGCTGGACAGGTTGAGCGTCTGCTACAACCGCATCAATTACCTCAAGGCGCTTTGTGAAGAGCAAGGCCTGATCGATGAAGCCGTACGGTTAGGGCGTCGAAAGGACCGTCTTAAGCTGGAGATTGACGGGCTTTTGCGCGATTTGTACCAGGATTGGATAGGCGATGCCAGCGCGCTCAGGAAACGGCTGGATGTGTCCAACAAGGCCATCGATGCGGCTGTGAAAGACATTGAGAAGAAGATCAAACTCGCCGAGAACATCGTGAAAGTCCTTGGCTATATTGACGAGGGGATTGAGATCGCGGCCGGCCTCGTAACCTAGTGTAACCAAATATATTTTGAAAGAATTGAAATCAGAGCCGCCACGCCGGAGATTTTTATGAATTGACTGTCAGTGGGAGTGTTTTGAACCTCCAAAACCAAGCGGGCGTAGTTGCTGCGGCGGGTTTGTTCCATAACCCGCTCAAAAATCAGAAACGAGGACCTTTGGGTGACGAAGACCGGGAAACTGCTGCTTTGCTGTTCACAGATTGTGTCTCGAATGGTAGAATATTCCTGCTTCAGACGATGAAGCGTCCCATGTTCAAATTCAGCGTTTTCTGGGCATGCGTTTGTTGTTTCGGTGCCGCCCCTGTGCCTCTTCCCGTTCAGGAAATTACGCGGGACCAGTTCGGATGCAACTGCGAACGCTCGTTTTTTATACCGCAGGCCATCCAGGGAGACGGGCGAATCGCCGTGACTGGCGATCGTGCTGAGAACCGTTGCATCGTCTCGGTTTCTCCGAGCTCGTTCCGGGCCGGAAGACCAATTATGGACAACTACCATGAATCAACATCTCTTAAATCACCGGACCACGCAGCTTCTCGCCTACGGCCTCTCGACTGCGCGATGGAAACAAGATGTCGTTTTCCAAATCCGTCGAGAACCCATCTTGGCGGCCCTGTTGTGGTTGGCGGTGCTAATCATTCCATCGCAAACGTCCGAGGCCGATCCGGCCCCGCGACTCCTCGGAAGCTGGCCCGGGTTCACCCGTGGCGAGGCGAAGGCCACGGCCGTCGCTGGCAACTATGCCTATGTGGTTGCCGGGAGCCTGCAAGTGATTGACGTGAGTGAGCCGGCCAAACCCCGCCGCGTTGGTGCGACTGCCGAAAGCGACGGGGAGGATGTGGCGGTCTCCGATGGGATCGCGTTTGTGGCGAGTGGTGCGAATGGTTTGCGTGTGTTCGATGTCGGCGATCCGACCCGTCCCAGGTTGATTGGAACCGTTGTGGGTCGAGGTGAAGCGTTTGCCGTGGCTTTCTCCGACCACCTAGCCTACGTGGCGGAGCACTGGCGCGAAAACGACAAGATGCAGACCGGTTTACGGGTGATCGAGGTTACCGATCCTACTCGGCCGCATTCTGTGGGGACATGGATCGGGCCCGAGGGGGGAATGTCGGTCTGGGGCTGTGATCTGGCGGTATCGGGCCGCTACGTTTATCTGACTACCACGGTGACGAAGCCACAAGACGAGACAGGCTGGCTGGTGGCAATCGACGTGAGGGATCCGAGGAATCCAATCGAAACGGGCTGGCACGCCTTCCCCGGAAGAGTCAATGGACTGGCCGTCTCAGGTGGCTACGCCTACGTCACCGGCCGAGGACGCTGGGATGGGGCCGTGGGATACTACCGCGACGGTCTGTCGATCATCGACGTCAGCAATCACGTGATCGACATCACCAAGGCCCCGTTCCTGCCTCGGATTGGCGGTTTCGAAACGGGCGAATACTCGCGGAAAGTTGCCGTGTCGGGCCCTTACGCGTATCTGGCTGACGGAAGCGGCGGGCTGCGTGTGATCGACATCACCGATCCGGTCCGGCTGATAGAAGTCGGTGCTTATGAAACATCCGGAGTCGTCGATGGTGTGGCCATCCTTGGAAACAATGCCTATCTGCTGGAAAGGCTCTGGGATGAACCCGGGTTACGATTCCTCGGGAGACTGACGATCGTTGATATCAGCAATCCCAAGACCCCGTCCCGGATTGGGAGTGCAGACCTCAAACAACCCGCAGCCGCCATTGGCTTTTTTGGAAATTACGCATATCTGGCAAATGGGGATGCGGGCTTGCAAGTGATCGATGTTTCAGATCTGTCCAATCCAGAGCTCGTGGGAGTAAATGAAACGGGCCGAATCGTCCAGGATCTAAAAATCTCGGGCGATTACCTGTTCTTGGCTGGAGACTGGTTGGATAATGGAGGCTGGCGAAGTGGTTTGCAGGTTCTGAATATCGGCGACCCGATCCATCCGGAAACGGTAAGCACGGTCGAATCGAGAAACGCCTCGGCCGTGGAAGTGGCAGGGGGCTACGCGTTTGTACAGACGGGCGATTGGGGCGGTAGTGACAGGGGAGCTTCTCCCGTTCTTTCTGTGATCGATGCCAGCAATCCCGCCAACGCACGGTTGGCAGTCGCCTATCAGTTGGACCGGGTCGGGATCCCGGCCCCGTTGAATTTGGTAATTGCCAACTTCGCCTTCAGCGGTGGAAATGTGTATGACCTTAGTGATCCCACCAGTCCAAGGCGAATCGGACGCTGGGACCGTGACGGCGGGCACTTCATAACCGAGGTCGGCGATTTTGGTTACTCGGCGGCCGGAAGCCAGGGGCTGCAGGTGATCCGGCTGCCGATGCTTCATTTCAGCTCGAACCGCGTTCTGGACACCGGGGGCATCAAGTTTGTGCTAACCGGTGACTACGGCCAGCGTGTCCGCGTGCAGCGGAGCAAGAACCTCGTCGATTGGGAGGAATGGAAGACCTTGACCCTGACCAGCAGTTCCGTGGAGCTGATTGATGACACGGCGGCCACGACGCAGCGATTCTACCGCGCAGTGGAAAGCGCTAACCAAGCAGCTCCCTAACCCAAGTGCGTCAGTTGGAGGGGCATCAAAGATGCGATCGTTGTAAACATGGTCGAGAATCCCTCGGCATTGGTGATTCGCTCCGGTTCATCCATGAAAGTGTGGGTGTGCCATCCGATGATCAGATCGATGCCACTGACTGTTGAGCCAATTCTTGATCCCCCCACCAGCCCAAGTGTGACAAACAGAGGATCAAGTGACACCTCTTTTTCCTTGGTTCCTGGACCATTTCCCTGGCGATCGGAACAGCATCCATGTGTTTTGTTTCATCCGTCAAAAGGGGATCGACCAACCCTTTCAAGGGGACGCCCAGGCCGAACAACCCGATCTCAATACCGCCCGTTTTTATGATTTTGCGGGAAGGAAAACGGGCCTTAAGAATCGTTTTGGAGAATAAAAATGCGCCCTGGATGCACTTTGGTTTCGTGGCCACGTGGCCTCGGGTGCGGCACTTTCCGGTGGAAACACGAAACCCGGGAAGCTATCTTGCCAATTCTTGAGACCACGCATAAAATCCTGAACATGAAACGGCGTATTGCCCAGGGCCGCAGCCAGCAACCAGGCACCGGTCCCAATCGAGCAACCGAATGAATCGCACACTCAGTCTCAACGAATACGCTACCCCGGAGCACGCCCTGAAGTACCTGGCGCGCGCGGACGGAATTCCACACCGAACCGAAGGGGAAGGCGTCCTGCTCGATTTTATTCCGAAGTCAGCCAGACGGATCCTCGATCTGGGAACGGGAGACGGCCGCCTGTTGGCGCTGCTTCGACTGGACCGGCCGGACGCAAGGGGCATTGCACTCGACATGTCGCCAACCATGCTGGCCGCAGCTCGCGAGAGATTTCGAGGAAACGAACAGGTCGGGGTGATTGAGCACAACCTGGATGTTCCACTGCCAGATCTGGGGCACTTTGACGTGATCGTGTCGAGCCTTGCGATCCATCATTGCACCGATGACCGCAAGAGGGCCCTCTATTCCGAAATCCATGCCGCGCTGGAACCGGGCGGAATCTTCTGCAACCTGGAACATGTGTCCTCCGCGACCGGGAACCTGCACGCCCGCTTTCTCCATGCACTTGGGATCACAGAGGCCGATGAGGACCCGTCCAACAAGCTGACCAGTGTCGAGCTGCAGATGCGGTGGCTGAGGGGGATTGGATTCGAGGAAGTGGACTGCTACTGGAAATGGCTGGAGCTTGCGCTCTTCGGAGGAGTTCGGAGATGAACAAGAAGCCCAGGGGATTCAGGGAGGGGGAACGCGACGCAGACAAACGCGGAGGTCCGCACTTGGGACAGAAAGCCGTTTTACATCCGCGTTGATCGGAAACCTGCGGTTGATGTTCCCCGGGGTCTGGTGCATTTGAGGCCGGGGACGGCTCAGCGGGGACGCTTCGCCCTACCCATATTGGAATGGGAGAGGGGGGAAGGTGGTGCGAACCGTCCCGGTGAGCGGTCAGGGACCTGGACCTCGGGTGGCCCACGGCTCAGAGGGGACGCTTCGCCCTACCCATATTGGAATGGGAGAGGGGGGAAGGTGGTGCGAACCGTCCCGGTGAGCGGTCAGGGACCTGGACCTCGGGTGGCCCACGGCTCAGAGGGGACGCTTCGCCCTACCGATATTGGAACGGGAGAGGGGGAAAGGTGGCGCGAACCGTCCCGGTGAGCGGTCAGGGACCTGGACCTCGGGCGACCCACGGCTCAGCGGGGACGCTTCGCCCTACCGACATTGGAACGGGAAAGGGGGAAAGGTGGCGCGAACCGTCCCGGTGAGCGGTCAGGGACCTGGACCTCGGGCGACCCACGGCTCAGCGGGGACGCTTCGCCCTACCGAGATTGGAACGGGAAAGGGGGAAAGGTGGCGCGAACCGTCCCGGTGAGCGGTCAGGGACCTGGACCTCGGGTGGCCCACGGCTCAGCGGGGACGCTTCGCCCTACCGATATTCGAAATTGGAGAGGGAGAAAGGGGCCGAGGTGACGAGGCTCCAAATGCTCTGGAAATTGCCCGGTTTGACGGCGCAGAACGGCGATTCGACAGATGGATTCACATTCAAAGCGCGGGGCCATCGCTCCATTCGTGAGCGTTTGATGACGTTTCCATCGAAACGAATCCCCAAACAAACCCAACAGGAACGGAGACCCAATCACTTGCTAACTCTTGGCATCACCCCTATTCTCGAAACTCGAAATCACCCCACCCCAACCGAGCCAAGGTGAAATCGCACCCCATTCTATGAAAACACCAATAGACATCAAGAGCGCATTGATCGGGCTGTCCGTCGGGGCCCTTGTGACCCTCGGGATCGCAGCCGCAGCTTCACCCGGTTCAGTTGGGCGGTATCAGATTGCTGGCACAGGAAACCACGGACTCATCATCGATACCGCAACCGGCCAGGCGTGGCGTGGGTATTTTCCCGCGAACAGCGGAAACACCGACGGTGATTTCTTTACCGTCAAGATGGGCGGGAAAAAATGAAACACTCAGGCTCGTGGAGAGCCCCCATGCTGATCCTTGATCGCAGCCTCTTGACCGGAGGAACCGAATTCGCAGCTGAAAAGAACCGGTGCTGACTCCTCCTTTATTCCCGCGTCATCCTTCGCCGTTTCCGCCGACGGGCTGAAACTTTGTGCAATCCCTGGTGTTCGATTTTTCATGAAACGGCATTTCGACCGAAACGAACCCGCTCGGGTCCTTGAGCATCGGATTCACGCCGGGATGCCAGTTGGCAGAACCATCTGGAAAGACTAAAACACTCATGAATCATCAAATCACACTTCGGCTCTTGTCGTCCCTCGCGCTTGTCACTATTGCCGCTTCCGCTCAACAACCAGTCCAGTTACCCGGAGCACCCGTCATACCCGTCGCGCCCCCGTCGCAAACGGCATCGGAGGAGGGCGCACCACCGCGTAAGGCAATACAGGCCACACTGATCAGAAGCCTGCCCCAAACCGCGTCGACCTCCTCCGTAACCCAGCTCGAAGTCGGAGCCATCGCACCGGATTTCATCTCGAACGATCCGAAAGGAAACGCCGTGCACCTTTCCGATTTCAAGGGCAAGGTTCTTGTCCTCGGCTTCTGGGCAACGTGATGCGGCCCGTGTCTCGCGTCGCTTCCCCACACCGAAGAAACGTCAAAACGCTTCAGGGACTCGGACGTGGTGGTTCTGGCTGTTTGCACAGGGGACACTCGGGCGAAGTTCGAGCAGTGGATGAAGGCCAATCACGCCAGGTATCCCAACATCACCTTTACATCGGATCCAAATGAACGTGATTCGGCGAACTTCGACGAGCGCGCGTCGCGGAAGCTCTACGGAGTGAGCGGAATTCCAGCGCAATTCATCATTGATCGCGACGGCAAGATTGAGGCTGTTTTGAACGGCTATCTGAATGACGATGCGCGATTGGAAGCCGGACTCGCCAGAGCGGGCATCAAAGTCGATCCTGCACTCGTCGCCAAGGGCGAAGCACAACTGAAATCCGGAGGATCTTAGGACACCCGACGCCCGGGCATCAACGCCCAACGGTTCGGACTTTTGTCTGCACGCCCCTGTCCCTGCAGACTTCCCGGCTCCCGCTTGGAGTGCAGCCGAATTTTCGGGAACCACGGAGTTGCCGGGCTGGTCCCGGAAGGCGTGAATGAACGAATCCGCCCTGCCCCCTGTCCAACCTCCACCATGAAACGTGCACTTGTTTCGATTGAACTAAAAGACGGCTTACACCTCCGTCCGGCCACTCGGTTGGTCAAGCGTGCCATGGCATTCCAGTCCAGCATTTGGCTGAAATCCAACGAGAAAATCGCAAACGCTCGGAGCATCCTTTCGATCCTGCTTCTTTGCGCGACACTCGGCAGCCTCGTGGAGCTCGAGGCTTCCGGAGCCGATGAGGATCAAGCGCTCGCCGCAATCGCCTCTCTTCTCCAATCCGAAGACGGTTCCGGATCACCCGAAGTCTCTGGCGACCCGACCGACACCGGAAACTGAGCCCCAACACCGCGAGGATCGGCCGAACCCGACTGCCCCTGGGCTAAAGGACAAATCCGAAACTCTATCGCTTGACCAGAAGGCTCCCAACGTCTATAGATTTGACCTCGCTCGGGGACAGGGCCACATGTCCAACGAAATCCAGAGCGAAACAGGTGATCGGAGAGATGGCCGAGTGGCTTAAGGCGCAGGTTTGCTAAACCTGTGTAGGGGTAACTCTACCGAGGGTTCGAATCCCTCTCTCTCCGCCACTTCTTCCACAAAATCAACCACTTACAACAATTTTCAGCTTCCACGCCACTTTGCGGGTAAAGACAACGAAGCGCGTGTAATTGCCTTTAAGAACGGTTTAATGGCAACTGGTTGAGGTGTTTTATGAAAACCGTGGCCGATTAGGGCCGTGCGTACCACATTCTGAGCATTCGGGATCAGGATGGCGATTCGGTTCGGTTTCCTATTCCGACATCCCGAAGAGTCTCGGCAACGGACATCCAACCCTCGGCCCGCATTGGAAATCCCGGAACCGCTTGTCAAACCGTTATCCTCCATGGCATATTGGATGCCGATCAACCATTCCATCTCGACTTATGCCTTCCATCATCGACCTCCACCGAGTCAACCCCCGAAACAAACGGGTTCTCGTCGTCCTCCTGTCCGCCTGTGCGACCTGCCTTTCTTCCCTTGCCGACGTGCGTCTCCCGGCGATCTTCGGAGATCATATGGTGCTGCAGCGGTCGCAGAAGGACCCTGTCTGGGGCTGGGCCGACGCCGGTGAAAAGGTAACGGTTGCAATCGCGGGCCAGACGCATTCGACAACCGCCGATGATCAGGGGCACTGGAAGGTCCTGCTCGATCCGATCCAAGCGATCGGGCCGTTCACTCTGTCCGTCATCGGCAGGAACCGGATTGAGCTGACCGATGTGCTCGTGGGCGAGGTCTGGGTCTGCTCCGGACAGTCCAACATGCAATGGGCGGTCAACGCCTCGAACGACGCGGATCTGGAGACATTGACCGCCAACTTCCCCAACATCCGGCTGATCACGGTGCCGCAGGTGGGAACCCAGGAACCGCAGTCCGATTTTAAAGGCCAATGGCAGCGTTGTTCGCCGGAGACCGTCGGATCGTTCTCCGGTGTTGGGTATTTCTTCGGACGCCAACTCCACCAGACGCTCAATGTGCCGATCGGCCTGATCGACAACTCATGGGGAGGATCTTCCTGCGAAGCCTGGGTCCGACGCGATCTTCTCGAAAAGGATCTAAACTACAGGCCATTGATGGAGCGTTGGGAGGAAACCGAACGAACGTTTGATTGGGACAAAATCCAGGCAGGCTATCAGGAGGATCTGGGCAAATGGCGGGATGCAACGGCCCAAGCAAAGGCGGCCGGCACTCCCGCCCCGCCACGACCACGCACCCCCGCCAACCCGCTCGCCGGGCAACATCGCCCCGGAAACCTTTACAACGGCGTGCTCAAACCGATCATCGGCTACGGCATTCGCGGTGCCATCTGGTACCAGGGCGAATCCAACGCGGGCCGCGCTTACCAGTATCGGGAGCTCTTTCCGCTGATGATTCAGAACTGGCGGGATGAATGGAAGCAGGGTGATTTCCCCTTCTACTGGGTCCAGCTGGCCGATTTCCGCGACGAAAAATCCGAACCCGCCGAAAGCGACTGGGCCGAATTGCGCGAAGCTCAGACGATGACCATGGACCGACTCCCGAATACCGGCGAAGCGGTCATCATCGACCTGGGGGAAGCCCACGACATCCACCCCCGCAACAAACAGGATGTGGCCAAGCGACTGGCCCGACTGGCCCTGGCGCGGGATTACGACATCAACATCGTTTCCCGAAGCCCGCGCTACCAGTCGATGGAGCGAAAGGACGGAAAAATCGTGCTCACCTTCGATCATGTCGGAGATGGATTGGACACCTTTGACGTCCGTCAACCGATCGGTTTTGCCATCGCGGGCGAGGACAGGAAGTTCGTATGGGCCAAAGCTCAAATCGCCAGCAAGAACCAGCTGGAAGTCTGGAGCACCGAGGTCCCCTCACCCGTTGCCGTCCGCTATGCCTGGGCCGACAACCCGGTCTGCAACCTCCAGAACAAGGAGGGCATCCCCGCCACCCCGTTCCGCACGGACGATTGGCCTGGGATTACCGTCGACAAAAAGTAACAGGGGTGGCATTGCCTTCCCGTTCCAATAGCGGTAGGGCGAAACGCACTGCCATTCGTTTAAGAACTGAAATGGTAGGGCGAAGCGTCCTCGCTGAGCCGCTCAACCGCTTGTCGGCTCACCGGGACGGATTCGCCCTACCCTCCGAATCTCTTAAACGAATGGCACTGCCATTCGTTTAAGAGATTCGGACCGCTCTGCGTGGGTTCGTTGCACCGCTGGACGCGGCGTTCACAGGGGAGTTCATTTGGAGCGAATGTCTGCAATCTGTATGGATTCTCAGGAATGGCGTCCGAAGAACGACGGTGTTTTGGAGTGCGCGCGGCAGAGCGAAGCGTCGACGCCGCTTTGGCTGTAACTGGAGAGCCCAATCTCTTTGGCACGCGAAGAGGCAAACCCACTCCCGCCTCATTCAGCATCTCGATCCCCTCCACTGAAAACATCGAGGAATCCTCAACGAGGGCATCTCCGCACCTTGACCGCATGCCCCCTTGTGGCGAACGCCCTCCGCGCTTATACTGGTCTGGTTAGGAGATCGAAACCCGGGTTGCTTTATGACGTCCCACGTCGGAATCAACATTGGTGCGGTCACAGTCAAGGTGGTTTCCCTGAGAGACGAAGTCAGGACATCAAGGATTCGACCCCATCACGGAAGAGTTCGAGCGGTGCTCACCGAACTCCTGGCAGAACCCGAATTCCTTCACGCGGATTTCTTCGGTGTTTCCGGTCTTCTGGGGCATATCTTCGAAGTAACCGCCATTCAGAGAGCCCTGCCCGAGGTAGCCGGAGACTTTGACGCGGTGGTTTCGCTCGGGGGCGAATCGTTCCTGGTCTATCTGATTGCAGACGGACAAATCCGGGACGTGCTCTCGCACAACAAATGCGCGGCTGGCACGGGTGAATTCTTCGTGCAACAGATTGGGCGGATGGGACTGGGAATGGAGGAAGCCATCAGGCGATCGATCGGGGGAAAGGTCGTTCCCATGGCTGCACGCTGCTCGGTGCACTGCAAATCGGACATCACGCACAAGCTCAACCGGAACGAAGCCACGCCGGAGGACGCCCTGCACACGCTGCACGACATCATGGCGGGCAAGGTCAGTGCGCTGCTCGAAAAAGCGCAGCGTCCGTTGAAACGAATCCTGTTGATCGGGGGACTCACCCGCAACGCCGCCATGCTGGCTGCATGTCGGGGCAAACAACCCGCAGCGGAACTTGTGGTGATCCCGGAAAGCCCCTGGTTCGAGGCCTGGGGAACCGCCCTGCTCACCCGGGATCAACCCCATCACCGGACGCCGAAACTTTCCGCCATCGCCAGTCTTCAGCATCTTGCCCCGCTCAATCATTACAACGATCAGGTGCGGGTCCTGCCTCCCCCGCCCCCGCAGCCCTGCCCAGACGGACCGCTGGTTCTCGGAGTTGATGTCGGGTCCACCACCACCAAGGCCCTGCTGCTGGATCCAGCCACCCGTGCGATCGTGGCCACCGAATATGTGAGAACCAACGCCGATCCGGTGGCGGCCACCCGCCGGTGTCTCAGGAGCCTGGCGACGCAGGTTGGCGATCGCCCGATCGGACTGGTGGGGAGCACGGGATCAGCGCGCGAACTGGCGGGTGCCTATCTGGGGACCAATCATATGTACAACGAGATTTCCGCGCACGCCGCGGGGGCGCACGAGATGGAACCCGGAGTGGACACGATCTTCGAGATCGGAGGACAGGATTCCAAATACATCCACCTGGTCAATGGGGTACCGATCCAATACGCCATGAACAACGCCTGCTCAGCGGGAACCGGTTCGTTCCTTGAGGAGAGCGCGCACGGCGACCTGGGAATCGACGTCAGGCAGATCGCGGATCTGGCGCTCCAAGCCCCGGCCCCGGCCCCGTTGAAGGCCACCTGCGCGGCGTTTATCAATTCGGACATCCGGGTCGCCCAACAGGAGGGGCATTCCCAGCAGAACATTCTGGCCGGATTGGTCTATGCCATCGCAGCCAACTACCTCAACCGGGTCAAGGGCTCGCGACCAGTCGGGAACAAGGTTTTTTTCCAGGGAGGCGTTGCTCTGAATCGTGCGGTCGGAAACGCTTTCGCGGCGAGCCTCCGACGCCCCGTGGTGATTCCACCGCACCCCGAACTGCTGGGAGCGCTCGGAGTTGCGCTGCTTGCTCTGGAACGGGAAGGGACCGTTTCGGAGAACGGAAGGCGATTGCTGAGCCTGGCGAGTCCGGAATTGACCCTGGCTTCCCGGTTCACCTGCGGTGCCTGCACGATGCATTGCAGCATCGACCGGTTCCAGGTCGCCGGACGGCGGTTCCCCTTCGGCGGGCGCTGCACGTTGTATGAAAACGTGTGGAAACGCACCGAACGTGCTGCGCGCCCTCCGGATCTGGTGGACCAAAGGACCCGACTCCTGTTTAAAGCACGCCCGGACGCCGATGGGAACAACGGCCTGCGCCTGGGCATTCCCAAGGCTCTGACCACCCACTCGTTGTATCCCCTGTATGCGGGCTTTTTCGAGGCACTGGGAATGCCGGTTGTGCTTTCGGGCATTGATCCGCAGGGGGAACGACGCTCCAACGCAGGGTTTTGTTTCCCGGCCCAGATGGCACACGGCGCGGTGATGGACCTTGAAAACCGGGGTGTGGACCGGGTGTTTCTGCCCCATGTCTCCCATTTGCACCCGCCCTCGGTCAGCCGCAACGGATACCTCTGCCCCATCACCCAGGCCTGCCCCTATTACATGGTCAAGGCATTTCCATCAATCCAGTTTCTCTCGCCGGTGCTCGACTTCTCGCGCGGCTATGAAGCCTGTCCATCCATGGTGGAAATGGCGGTCAACGAGTTACACATCCCCAGGGAGCGGGCCCGGGCGGCGTGGGACCTCGCGGTGAAATCGCAGAACGAAACGGAAACCGCGCTCCGCGAACTTGGAGAACGAGCCCTCCAGCAGGCGCTAGCGGAAGGGAAAGCGGCAATCCTCCTCACGGGCCACAGCTACACTGCTTTCTGGGCGGAGGCTTCACAGTCGGTCTCGAGGAAACTCTCGGGCATGGGAGTCCTGACCATTCCGGCAGACTGCCTGCCGCCCGCGCGAGATGGCCCCACATCATGGCATTTTGCCAATCAGATCCTGAACGCCACCGCCCTTGCGCGGCGGCATCCCAATTTGTTCCTGCTTTGCGTGAGCAATTTCAGCTGCACTCTGGACGCATTCACGCAATCGGCAATCGCATCGGAAATGGGTTCCAAACCTTACTTGATCCTGGAAATGGACGCGCACACGGCCGACGCGGGGGTACAGACCCGCCTCGAGGCTTTCCTCGATGTGGTGCATAATCATCAGGCCGTGCTCCCCACCCGGGTTTGTGACCCGTTTGTTCCGTGTCGCCTTTCCGTGGACGGCCGGGTGATCCGGGCCAGCGGCGAAGTGGTTCCCATCACCGACCCGCGAGTTCGGATCTATTTCCCGAGCTTCTCACCCAGCCATTCTCAGGCAATCGCGCTGGCGACCCGCTGGCTGGGCATGCACCCGGGCGAGGTCCCTCCCCTGGATCGCACCCAGCTGGCGCGGGGTCTGCAACACACGTCCGGGGGCGAATGCCTTCCTCTGCCGATCTGCATCGGTCAACTCCTCCAGGTCCACGAGAACCAGGCACCCGGCGAAATCGCCGGCTTCTTCATGGTCCGCGGCGGAGCTCCCTGTGTGGTGGATTGTTACACGGACTATTTCGACCGGTTCATCCGGGAAAACCGGTTTCCGGACCTCTTCCTGGTCAACCCGTGCGCCGAAAACAGTTATCTCGGCTTCGACCAGGCCTTTCTGGCCCGGCACCTTGCCCCGGCCCTGTTGGTAGCCGACCTCCTGGTGGAAATGGAACAGGTGGTCCGGGTAGTGGGCGCACCCGGCTCCATGCAGTCGCTTCGGACTGAGTGGACGAACCTGTTGCGTTCGAGCCAGACACTGGATCAATTCCAGGCCGCACTCCCCGGGTTCGTGGACCGCCTGGCGGCACTGCCCCGCAGGCTCGATCCCAGGGACGTTCCGCGGGTGGTGGTGACCGGCGATTTTTTCACGCGGTTCAACTCGTTCTTCATGGAGGGGGTTCCCGATCTGTACGCCCGGCACGGGATCATTCTCAAACCGGTGGACCTGACGGATCTGATGCTTTACAGCAGCTACTACCACGTTGCAGAGAGCGCCAACGGCTGGGGCTTGAGACCCGGACGACTCGCTTTTGCAAAAGCCTGCATGAGGATCGGGCATCCGGACGGCAAACTCTACCTGCAACGCTGGGCAGCGTTTATGGCCAAACGCTGGTCCGAGGGTACCTACCGGCGGCTCTTCCAAAAAACGGGTCTGTTGGTCACTTCCTCCACCGATGCCTCAGCGCCCTACGCACGCGCCTCCGAGCACATTTCGCCAACCATCTACAGCGAGATCACCCCAACCGTCGGCAAAGGCATGCAGGCGGCGGCCGAGGGCTACTCGGGCGTCATCCTCATCGGCCCATTCAACTGTCTGCCCTACCGGATCTCCGAGGCGATTCTCAGGCCCTTCTCCATCGAGTTCGGCATGCCCCTGCTCACCTGTGAAAGCGACGGCGCCGCCGTCACCCCTTCGTTCCTCCGGCAGGTCGAGGTCCACATCCGGCAGGTGTTGGAACATCACGCCCGGAATGGCGCCCGACCGCCCCTTTCCCGGAGCCTCCTTGACCGATCGGAAACCAAACAATCACGCTAGACTCGATCGTGTTCGGAAATGCGAAGGCCGACCGGAGCGACGACCGCGTTTCCGCTTTTTCGATGCGCCCGCCGAAAACCGGGGCAAACCGACGCGGGAGACGACGTTTTTGTGCTCGTTCCACCCAATCTTTTCTGGACCAAACCACATGAATGCATTAGCTCTTAGGGATAATCACTATGAAATCTACAGCTCTCAGATTATTGATCCTCGGCATCGCCGGAACCATCCTTCCACCCGCCACTCAGGCGCAGTCGGCAACGCCTCAGCTCACCAGGCAGCAGAAGCAGGAATTGAGGGAGACCGCCAAGGTGGTCCTCGCACCCCTGCCCGACAAAATGCCGGGCTCCGAAAACGACACACCGGCCCGAATTGCGCTTGGGAAAAAGCTCTTTTTCGAGACAAAACTCTCCAAGAACGAAAGTATTTCCTGCAACTCCTGCCATCGGGTCGATGCGGGTCTCGGTGGCGTGGACAACGCTTCCGTGTCCTCGGGCGCTTTTGCCGAAACTGGTGATCGGAATGCTCCCACCGTCCTGAACGCCGGATTTCATCTCGCCCAGTTCTGGGATGGACGCGCGCCCAATTTGGTGGAACAGGCCAAGGGACCCATTTTAAACCCGATCGAAATGTCGATGCCCGAAGAAGCCACCGTGCTGAGCCGTTTGAATGCGGACGCCGAATACCCGGCATTGTTCCGCAGGGCATTCCCGGATCAGGGCTCGCCCGTCACCTACCAGAATCTGGCAGAAGCCATTGCAGCCTTCGAGCGCACCCTGATAACGCACGACCGTTTCGACGATTTTCTGAAAGGCGACAACGAGGCCCTTTCGGCGCTCGAACTTCAGGGACTGTTGAAGTTCACCCAGTACGGCTGCACCACCTGCCATACGGGGCCGGCAATCGGAGGTGCCCTTTACCAAAAGGTCGGCCTTGTGCATCCTTACGAAAACTTCAGTGACGTGGGTCGGGAAAAGATCACCAAGGATGAAGATGACCGGTACAAGTTCAAGGTGCCCAGCCTGCGGAACATCGCGTTGACCGCCCCGTATTTCCACGACGGCGGAGTGGCCTCGCTCGATTTTGCGGTTCGCAAGATGGCCTACATGCAACTCGGTCTTGAAATTTCAACCGAGGATACACACGCCATCGTCGCGTTCCTTAAATCCCTCACCGACAAAGAGCGGGTCCCGGCCAAATAGCCCGAAAGAGCCCAAAAGGTAGGGCGAAGCGTCCCCGCTGAGCCGCCCCCCCCGGGGGGGGCATCACCCGCTGACGCCGCCGATGACCGCAGTTTTTTTCCGTCCTCTGCGGCCCGACGCTCACCGGGACGGTTCGCGCTACCTTCCCCCCGCCCCAACGGCGGTAGGGCGAAGCGTCCCCGCTGAGCCGCCCCCCCGGGGGGGCACCAACCGCTGACGCCGCCTATGACCGCAGTTTTTTTCCGTCCTCTGCGGCCCGACGCTCACCGGGACGGTTCGCGCCACCTTTCCCCCTCTCCCTTTCCAATCTCGGTAGGGCGAAGCGTCCCCGCTGAGCCGCGGGTGTCGGCAGGGGAGGGCTGCAGGGGATGCTCACCGGGACGGTTCGCGCTACCTTCCCCCCTCTCCCTTTCCAATTTCGGTAGGACGAAGCGTCCCCGCTGAGCCGCCCCCCCCCCAGGGGGGGCATCAACCACTGACGCCGCCGATGACCGCAGTTTTTTTTCCGTCCTCTGCGGCCCGACACTCACCGGGACGGTTCGCGCTACCTTCCCCCCGCCCCAACGGCGGTAGGGCGAAGCGTCCGCGCTGAGCCGCGGGTGTCGGCAGGGGAGGGCTGCAGGGGATGCTCACCGGGACGGTTCGCTCCACCTTTCCCCCTCTCCCTTTCCAATTTCGGTAGGGCGAAGCGTCCGCGCTGAGCCGCTTGGCCACCCGAGATCCAAATCCCCCCCTCACTCACCGGGACGGTTCGCGCCCATGCCATTCGTTTAAGGGATTTGGAAGGCGGGGGTGGTCCGTTTGGATGTCTGCCTCGCGGTTGGAGCAGTGGATCCCGAATCGGGATCGCCTCATTTTTTCACCGGAACGTACGGGAAGGACCGTGTTGTTTAGGACTCCACGTCATGGCGTCGGACGAACGACCGTGTTTTGGAGTGCGCGCGGCAGAGCGCAGCGCCGACGCCGCTTTGGTCCTGCCCGAAGAGGCCAACCCGCTTATTCCCATCAGGATCCCAATCCATTCAACGGCAAGCCATGAGGAACCTCGAAATCCTCAACGAGGACATCTCCGCCCCCCCGCGCTACCTTCCCGCCTTGGGTGCAGGGATTCCTTTTATATCTTGTGATCGGCTGGCGGGCAAAATAACTTGCCGCCATGCCGCCACAGCTCGTGAGTTTCCTGGGTCTCGCCGTCATCATTTCGTGCACCTGGGCGATCTCACGGAACCGCCGCGTATTCCCGTGGCGAACCGTCGCATGGGGCCTTGGACTGCAATGCGCCTTTGCCCTTTTGATTCTAAAAACATCGGCTGGCGTCGCGATCTTCGAAGCGGCGCGCGAAGCCACCGGCAAGATCTCCGAGTTTGCAACCGAAGGCGGGAAAATGGTCTTCGGCTCTCTGGCTGACCCGGCTTTTCTGGGAGAGAAATGGGGGCCAAACCACGCGTTTATCCTCGCGATCACCGTCACCACCACCATCGTGGTTGTTTCAGCCCTGTCGTCCCTGCTCTATCACTGGGGAATCCTTCAACGAATCGTCCGGGCGGTAGCGTTTGTGATGCAGAAATCCATGCGTACCAGCGGAAGCGAAACCCTGGCGGCAGCCGCGAATATTTTCATGGGCCAGACCGAAGCGCCGCTCCTGGTCAGACCCTACCTCCGAACCATGACCCAAAGCGAGCTTCTCGCGATGATGACCGGAGGCATGGCCACGATCGCGGGGAGCGTCCTGATCGTATATGTTTCCTTCGGTGCCATCCCGGGGCACCTTCTCACCGCCTCGGTGATGAGCGCTCCCGCCGCCCTGATGATCGCCAAGATTCTCCTGCCGGAAACCGAGATCAGCGAGACCGCCAACCATGCCCCGTTGGTCATCGAGAAGACCGCCACAAACGGAATCGATGCCCTCTGCCAGGGTGCATCGGACGGCATGCGCCTGTCGATCAACGTGATTGCGATGTTGATCGCGTTTGTCGCACTGATCGCGATGGCCAACTCCCTGTTACAGCTGCTTCTGTCTCCTTTTTCGATCGAATTGACCCTCCAGCAACTGGTCGGCTGGATCAACGCACCCTTCGCGTGGCTCATTGGAGTACCCGCCAAGGATTGCTCCCTGGTCGGTCAGATGCTCGGCGAACGGATCGTGCTCAACGAATTCTTCGGTTATATGACGTTGACCCAGAACTGGGATCTGCTGGACGAACGCAGCCGCACCCTCGCCACCTACGCCCTGTGCGGGTTCGCCAACTTCGGCAGCGTGGCGATCCAGATCGGCGGCATCGGCGTCCTGGTGCCGGAACGCCGCACCGATCTGGCACGCCTTGGCCTGCTCTCCATGGTGGGGGGGCTGCTCACCTGCTACACCACCGCTGCCATGGTCGGCATCCTCCTGTAGGAGCCCCCCGCATGCCCCGGCATCCCTCCATCCGGGGCAACCTGCCCCACCCACCGCACGACGGGTAAAAAATCACCTTTTCCTCACCTGGATCTTTGCGTAGGTTAATCGGATCCTGCACTGAATGAATGTCGGAATAAAAATCGCACTCTATATCATCCTGATCTCGGGAGCTTGTTTCTTTGGTTACAAAGGATACGAAAGCTACACCAAGTTGATGGGCAACACCCCGGAAACGAAGGTTTCTCCACCCATTGAAGAACCCGTGGTGGAAAAAACCGGTGCCAGCCTGGCCACCCAGGGTTATTCACAGGTCATGGGCTACGGTGGCGGCTTCTTCATTGTTCTGCTCTGTCTGGCGTTTCTACTCAGCCACGACGTGACCAATTATCTCGGAAACCGCGTTTTGACGAGCATTTACAACGACGAAGGCGAAGGGCTGAACGATACGCAATATGAGATTGCCGAGCAGGTCTGGGCGGACGGCAACCACCTCGAAGCCATTCGTCTGATGCGCGAGTATCTCAGTGCGAACCCCAGGGAACAACATGTCGCCATCCGAATTGCGGAGATTTACGAGAAAGATCTGCAAAACAACCTCGCTGCAGCGCTGGAATACGAGGACATCCTGAAGCAGAAACTGCAACCCGAGCGCTGGGGTTGGTCGGCCATCCATCTTTGCAATCTCTATTTCCGCCTGAATCAACCGGAAAAAGCGCTTGAGCTCCTTCGAAGAATCGACACCGAGTACGGCGACACACCGGCTGCTGAAAAGGCGCGCAAACGCCTGGCGCTTTACGAATCCGAAGCAAACCAGGAACTGGCGGACCAGCCTGCCGCCGACGAAGAGCCCCAGTCTTAGGACTCGCAACGGGCCGCTGAAAACCTCCCTCGGAAAAACACATCAACTGTTCTATGCCTGAATCCTACATTCAAAACCTCTTCGCCGAACGTATCGGCGGCAGCCAATACGGAAAATCCACCGCCATCTACAAATTCGCCAAGATCAAACGGGCCAAAGCCCAGGCGCTTGCGGCGCAACCGGGTGGCACCCTCATCGACATGGGCGTCGGCGAACCCGATGAAATGGCGTTCCCCGAGGTGGTCAACGAGCTCCACACGGAAGCCCTCAAACCGGAAAACCGCGGTTACGCGGACAACGGCGGCCCCCGATTGAAACAGGCGGCAGCCCGCTACCTGGACCGGGTCTGCGGCGTCAAGGGGATCGATGCCGAACGTCATGTCATGCATTCGATCGGCAGCAAGGCGGCCCTCTCCATCCTCCCGTCCGCACTCATCGATCCGGGTGACTACGTGGTCATGACCACCCCGGGGTATCCCGTGTTCGGCACCCATGCCAAATACTATGGAGGACACGTCCACAACCTTCCCCTGACTTCTCAGAACGGGTTTTTGCCGGACCTCGCCGGCATTCCCGCAGACGTGCTCTCGAAAACCAAGGTCATTGTCCTCAACTACCCCAACAATCCAACCGGCGCGAACGCCACCCCCGAGTTCTTCGCCAAGGCGGTGCAATTCGCCAAGGACCACAATTTGGTGGTCATCCACGACGCCGCCTACGCCGCCCTGACATTCGAAGGTGCGCCGCTCAGTTTCCTGTCCACGCCCGGGGCCATCGACGTCGGCATCGAGCTGCATTCCACCAGCAAGAGTTTCAACATGACCGGCTGGCGCTGTGGTTTTGTCGCGGGCAACGAACTCCTGATCAAAGCCTACGGCGATGTGAAGGACAACACCGATTCGGGCCAGTTTCTGGCCATTCAAAACGCCGCGGCCTATTGTTTCGATCACCCGGAGATCACCGAAAAAATCAGCGCCAAATACTCCCGCCGAATGGACGCCCTCGTTGGGGTGCTCACCCGGTCGGGTTTCACGGCGAAAAAACCGGGAGGCTCCTTTTTCCTCTATGTGGCAGCCCCGAAAGCCGCCGTCCGAAAGAACGGGGACCGAATCGTGTTTGCGAACGGCGAGGAGGTATCCCAGTGGTTGATCACCGAAAAACTCATTTCCACCGTTCCCTGGGATGACGCCGGCCACTACCTGCGCTTCAGCGTGACCTTCTCCGCAAAAGACACCGCAGCCGAAACCGCCGTCATCGGTGAAATCGAGAAGCGCCTCTCGGATGTGACCTTCGAGTTTTAGTCTAAATCGACGGTTGGGCGAGGCACACGATTGCTCTGGGGAGCCCGGTGGCGACGGTCTCTCCGACCGGGAGCCTGAACCCCGGCACCCGCGGATGATCCAACGCGGTGCCCCCGGATTCGCTGCGTGCGCTGGCGGCACGATGATCTCTCACAGAGACGATCAGACGCTGAGAAAACGGACTGCAACCTCCCCTCTTTGCGTCTCCGCGTCTCTGTGGGAGAAACCAGATCAGACGCCCCGGGGCACTATTCGATCACGATCCGATAAAACCTCAACGCGGTTGTGAGACCGTCGGGATCGGTCACATCCACAGGGCCGGACACCGGTGCGGGAAGCAGATCGGTCCATGTGTTGAAGTCGGTTGTGAACTGCACCCGCGCCGACCGCCCCGCCGGGGCATTCAGACGAAACGAAAATCCCGTGGTCCCGAATCGCACATCGGAGACCGGGTCCTGAACCCCCAACACCGCCAACTGGCTCTCAACAGAACCGGCAGGATTGCTCACCACAACCGAATAGCCCCCTGCATCGCCCGCGCCGAGTCCTGTCAAAACCAGAATGGCCTCGATCGCCCCGTCAATCGGATTTCCGTCCTTCCTCCACTGGTAACTCAGGGGCCCCGCTCCGGAAGCCACCACCCTCAAACTCACGTCACTTCCAGCGATCACAACCTCATTGGAAGGCTGCAACGTGATCACCGGAAGCGTTCTGACAGTCAGCACGGCAGGTTCACTGGCGATCGACTCGGCGCCACGGCTCACCAAAACGGAATAACTCCCGGCATCGGCCGTCGTTGCTCCCGCCACCACGTGAAACGCTCCGGTTGCACCGGGGATATCATTTCCTTGGCGCCGCCATTGATAACCAAAAGTCCCCGTTCCTGAAGCCCGAACCGCAAACACCGCCGTGCTCCCTGCCGTCACGTCCTGGCTCTGAGGCTGCTCAGCCAGACTCAGAGCCACCACCACGCTCAACCGCGCGGGCGCACTTTCCGTGGAGCCCACCCCGTTGCTCACCACGACGGTGTAATCCCCAACATGCACCCCGCCCACCGCTGGAACAACCAGACTTGCAGCGGTCGCCCCTGGCAAATCGAGCCCGTTCAAGCGCCATTGGTAACTCAACACGCCCGCGCCAGACGCATCGACGGTGAAACCAGCCTCGCCCCCCAAAGCCACGGAAAGCGCCTGCGGGGATCGGTTGATGACTGGCGCCTGCGTGACGGTCAACACCGCGGCCGCGCTTTGTATCTCCTGCACGCCGCTCCGCACCGTGACCGAGTACAATCCCGCATTGGTTGACTGCACACTCGGAATCTCGTACACAGCCTGGTCCGCTCCCGCGATCGGATTCCCGTCCCGCACCCACTGGTAGCCGATCGAGTCGGCTCCGCTCACAATCACCGCAAAACGCACCCGATCCCCGGGAGCGACCTCCTGATTCATCGGCGGCACACTGATCGTCACCGGAACGGTCACATCCAGCTGAGCCACCTGACTTCGCACCACACCCGCGAAGTTCGATACGTCCACCTCGTACCGACCCGCATCCCCGGGTTGAACACTGAGAAACTGCAGGGACGCGGAGGTCGCTCCCACAATTGCGGCTCCGTCCTTGTACCATTGATACTTCAGGTCTGCGCCTCCCGAGGTGATCACGAACAGAGGCACGGCACTCCCTGCGGGCACGGACTGACTCCTCGGCTGCAGCGTGATCTCCGGAGGCTGCCCCATTTGATAACTCAACCGGGCCCGCCCGGTCACGCCCCCCGCTCCATCCACGGCAATGTAGTAGGTTCGTCCCGCGGTCACGGACAGATCCAGGACGCTCGTCCGACCGTCGCTACCGCTGTTGTTGTCGCTGCCCTCCAAAGTCAGACTGGAGAGCCCAGCACCCGTATAAACGGCCAGAAGCGTATCAAAATCGCTGCCTTCGGTTGAGAATCGGACCACGCCTGTCTGGGTTGCCACGAACCGGATCCATTGCGACGCCCCACCGGCAAGGTGGCTGTGGTTGGGTTCGCCGGGTTCCTTCACCGAACCGTAGGTGCTGAACACGATGGTGGCGGGTGCCGCACCCTGCTGCCGCAATCCGGTGCCGCTTCGGCTCAACGCCTGCAATTGCGGACCGGGCAGTGCCGTCCCTGCGGCGTTTGCAAACTTGTCCCAGGCGGAATCCGTCAGCGTGCCCACCTGCACGGACACCGGCGGCGTCTCGACGGACCGCGTGCCCGCGGTGACACGCACCGAATAGAGACGGGCGTCGCTCTCCTGTATATTCGTCAGGGCGAGCACCGGACCCGTGGCACCGACCACTTGCGAACCATCCGCAAACCATTGATACCTCAATCCCGGACCAGTCGCCTCAACCGCAAGCGAAGCATCGTTTCCGACCGCAACCGTGCGGCCAGCGGGGGCAGCCACAATCGTCGGCACTCGTTCGGCGGTGATCTCGAGGTTAAATCCAACCACAATCTCTCCCGTGGCGCCTGCAAAGCCGCTCACATTCACCAGATAGGCCGTGCCCTGCGCCGCGTTGAACAGGACGCGACTGGAGAGCGATCCTCCTCCGTCGTCGTCGCTGGCGATTTTCGTCAGGTCCGGCGCCGTTCCGGTGTAAATCGCGAGCACCGTGTCAAACGTGCTCCCAACCGTGCTGAACGTGGCAATTCCACTCTGCGGTGCCCGCCATGCAAACCAGCGATCTCCCGTCCCCGGACTTGCGCTCCGTCGAGCAATCCCCGCCCCTGTGCCGGAAGTACTCCCGCCGTAAAACGTGCCCGAAACCTGTTCGATCGGCGCCGGGGAGTTTCCGGCGGAATTACCCGTAACCAACACCGGAAGGTTCAGCCCCAGTGGGACCGGTTGCGAAGTGACAGCACCGACCGGGTTCTGAACCACCACGGTATAACTCCCCGCGTCCGCCAACCCGACGCTGCCGAGGGTCAGGGTCGGGTTGGTCGCACCGGGGATATTCCCGCCATTCCTCTGCCATTGATACGTCAGGGGAGGGCCACCCGATGCAGCCACACTGAAACTGGAGGAGCCATTCAGCGCAATGGTCACACCCACAGGCTGGGTTTGGATCGACGGCGGTGCCAGAACCTGCAGAGCCGCCTCCGCGCTCGGGACAGCACCCGCAACATTTCGAACCACAACCCGATACAGGCCCGCCGCATCCGGTTGAACATTTGCAAGGTCAAGCCCCGGCGCGGTGGCGCCCGGCAGATCGACTCCGTCCCGCTGCCACTGATAACTCAGAGGCGGCGTGCCGGTGGCGGCGACCGAAAACCGGACGGCGCTTCCATTGGGAACCGTGCGACTTGTCGGCTGGGTCAGGATCTTCACACCCGAGTTCACGGTCAGATTCGCAACCGCACTGGCCACCGGACCGGAAGCATTGCTTACAACCACCTGATATGCTCCTGCGGAGTCCGGACGCGCGTTGCCCAACCGGAACGTCGCCCCGGTCGCTCCCTCGATGTCGACTCCATTCCTGCGCCACTGAAACGCCAGGGGTGCCGTGCCGGTGGCGGTCACCTCAAAGACGGCGGGCTCTCCTTCGATCACCGTCAGGGTCACCGGATGGGACGCGATCGTCACCGCCTGAATCACCGCCACCGTTGCAGCCTGACTCGTCACCAATCCCGCCGAATTCTCCACGCGCACCCGATATTCGCCGGCCTGGGCTCCGGAGATATTCTGAACGGAAAAATTCGGTTCCGTCGCCCCGGGAATGTCCACCCCGTTCAATTGCCACTGATGGACCAGGGGCGCCGTTCCGCTGACCACCACCTTCAACAGCACGTTTCCTCCCGCCAAAACCGTGCGCGACTGCGGATCGCGCGTGATGACCGGAGGCCGACTCACCGTCAACAAGGCGGCCTGACTCGCACCCGACCCGCTCCCATTGCTGACCACGACCGTGTAGGCACCCGCATCATTCGGTCCAACCGCAAGCAAATTCAAAACCCTGCCATTCGCTCCAGGCATGGGGACGCCGTTGTAGAGCCATTGATACGCGATTGGCGGCGTTCCGGCAGCCGTCACGCTGAAGGAAACATCCGCCCCCTGCGCCACGGTCTGTGCGACCGGATGCTGGGTGATGACCACCGGAGCCAACACTTCGAGCACCGCCGGCTGACTCCGGATCGTTCCCGAGGCATCACTCACATCCAAGCGGTAGTTCCCTGCCTGCCCGGACTGCACGTTGGACAACACGAGCTCCGGGTTGGTGCCACCCGGCACGGGAACCCCGTCCCGGTTCCACTCGTATGTCAGCGGCGGAGCCCCCCCCGCAACGACACGAAACCTGGCTTCACCACCGACCAACACCTTCTGGCTCCGGGGTTGTTCGGCAATTCGAAGAACCAGTTGAACCGTCACCTGCGCCAAGCGGCTCGAAACCGACCCAACCCTGTTCGAAATCACGACCGAGTAGGACCCCGCGTTTTCCGATGTCACACTCGGAACCGTAAGAACAGAATTGGTGGCATTGGCGATCGCGCCTCCGTTGAAGCTCCACTGATAGCTCAACGGCTGGCTACCCGACGCGACGACACTCACCGACAGCACGGCCCCTCCCGCCACGGTCTGATCCACTGGCTGCCGAACAATCTCCGGAGCGCGCAACACCACGGTCACCGCAAACGTCACGGTGGTCCTGCCGCCGGCCGGTTCACTCGCTTCGATCGTGACGGTCGTGGTGCCGCTCTGATTCGGGGCCGGTGTCAGACGCACGGTCCGGGTGTTCCCAGTGCCTCCGAACACGATATTGCCCGACGGTATGAGGGTCGCATCACCCGATTGCGCCCTGAGTGTCAGATTCCCGATCGGCGTGTCCGGGTCTGACACCGTAAACGCAATCAGCGCCGTCGGAGTGCCCTCCGAAGCGGTTTGATCGGCAATGGTCGACAGGACCGGCGGCTGGTTCGGCCCGGCACCGACCACGGCGACAAACGATTGCGTATCACTCAGCGAGGGAATACCTCCGTCGGCCACCACCACCGTGATCGGATTCGATGTGCCACCCTGAGCCGGAGTCCAGGTCAACACACCACTGACCGGATCGATCACCGCTCCGGCAGGAGCACCGGCACCCAGACTGAAGGTCAAGGAATTGGCCGGAAGATCCGAATCACTGGCAACCGCCCGAAGTGTCAGGGTATCCCCCACTCCCAATGTCTGATCCGCAAGAGGACTCAACACAGGTGCCCGGTTCACTTCCGTCACCACGATTAAAAAACTCCCGACCGCATCGAGCGGAGACGTTCCACTGTCCACAACCCGAACCGTCACCGGGTGAGTGGCCGGCCCCTGGCTTTCGTCCGGAGTCCACGAGAACGCACCCGAAACAGGATCCAGCGCCGCACCGGCGGGACCGGATACCATTTCATACCTCAGGGGGAGATCCGGATCGACTGCGGAGAGGGACAACGCGATGGGCGATCCTTCAGCAACCGATTGCGCGGTCACTGCTGTCAAAACAGGCGGTCGGTTGGAGGGCGTCACCACGATCGTCACTTCCCGGGTGCCGCTCAGAGCCGGGCTGCCATCGTCCGTCACCCGCACGGTCACCACGTTGGTGCTGGCCAATGCCGCGACAGGTGGCGACCAGGAGAACACTCCCGTCACAGGATTGATGGCGGCACCGTCCGGAGCCCCCGCATCAAGGCTGTAGGAAAGCCTGTTTGCAGGCAAATCGCCATCACTCCCCAACACCGCAAAACTCACCGGGTTGCCCGCCTGCACGGTTTGTTCACTCACAGGCGCGATCGTGGGTGCGGCATTCACCTCGTTCACCACGACGAGAAACGACTGGTTCGCGCTGAGCGACGGAGTGCCGTTGTCCGAAACCAACACCGAAAACTGTGTCGCAAGGGGTCCCTGGCCTTCCGTCGGGGTCCAGGATATCACACCTGTGACAGGATCGATCAGCGCCCCGGCAGGTTCCCGCCCGCTCAACGCATATCGCAGCGTTTGCGGCGGAAGGTCGGCATCGGTCGCCTGCACCTGCACCGTCAACCGTTCGCCTTCATTAACCGATTGCTCGGGAATCAGCCCGACCCGGGGAGCCAGGTTGGAGGGGGAGGCAACCACCGTAAACGTTTTGGAATCGCTCAACGGGGGCACTCCACTGTCGGTGACCAACACGGCGATGGTATTCGTGCTGCCAACGGATCCCGGCTCGGGAGTCCAACGAAACACCCCGGTTTCCGGATCCACGGCGGCTCCCGCCGGCGCTCCGGAATGGAGACTGAACCTCAGTCCATTGGCAGGAAAATCCGGATCGGTCGCGGACAAACGCACCGTGAGCGTGTCGCCGTTCCTCACAGTCTGATCCACGAGGGCCCCCAACACCGGCGGAGTGTTCGCCTCTCCCACCACGATTTCAAATGTCTGGGAGGCGATCAAACCGCCGGCTCCGGAATCCTGAACACTCACCGTGACGGAGTAGGTTCCAGGCCCCTGCTGTTCGCCCGGGGTCCAAAGAAACTGCCCCGTGCCCGAATCGATGGTCGCTCCGGAAGGCGCTCCAGGTCCAAGACGGAAGGCAAGTTGATTGACTGGAACATCATGATCCACAGCCTCAGCCACCAGACTGAGAGACTGCCCTTCCAGCACGGATCGCCGCCCCACCGGTGCGAGCACGGGCGGCTGATTCACCTCCGCAACCGAGATGCTGAAATCAGCCGTCGCCGTCAAGGGGGCGGGACCTCCATCCGAAACGATGACACGAACCGGATGAATGCCAGGCCCCTGGGATTCATCCGGAACCCACTGAAACTCGCCCGTGACCGGATCAATGGAGGCGCCGGCCGGCGCGTTCGGCCCAAGACTGAAGGTAAGGCCGGTGCTCGGCAGATCCGGGTCGGCGGCCGCGATTCGGAAGGACACAGGCACGTTCTCACTGGCTGTCACATTGCCAACCGGCACCAGGACGGGCGCCTGGTTCGCTTCGAGCACATTGACCGTGAAGGTTCGGGCGGCATTAAAACCACCCGGATCGGTCGCCCTCACTGTGATGGTGTAAACTCCAGGTCCCTGCGATTCGTCGGGCCTCCATACAAACACCCCCGACTGCCGATCAATCGAAGCCCCGGGAGGCGCACCCTCGATGGAGTAATCCAGCACATCACCATCGACATCGGTCGTCCTTGCCGCAAATCTCAACTCCGAGCCTTCCGCAAGGACCACGTTGCCAAGCGGCTCCATGACCGGCTGATCGTTCACGGGCACCACGTCCGCCAGAAAGCTCCTTACGGCGGTGTTGCCCGCCCGATCAGTCACCGTGATCGCAACTGTGGATTGCCCGTTTGCCTGGGCAACCGGCGAAATCAACATCGATCGTTCCGCGCCGGAACCGGTCAGGGTCAGCCGATCAGCCGGAATCAACTCCAGATTCGAACCTCGAATCTGGACCTCCAGCACGGGCGCATCCGTTTGGTTGTCACCGATCACAAAGGGCACGGGAAGGAATTCCGTATCTTCTGCCACCCGCTGATCGGGAATCAAGCTGACGGTGGGTGCGCTGGCATCCACCGTGATGGGCAGTATGGGCGAAAAATGACTCTCGTTTCCGTTCGCATCCCTGGCTTTGGCGGCGATGCCGTGCAACCCGTTCGTCAGCGGAGTCGAAACCGTAACCGTCCACTGCCCCGCTGCGTCGGCCGTGGTGGACCCAATGACGGTTTCTCCATCGTAAATCACAATCGGCAGATTCGGCTTGGACGTTCCGGAGAATGTCGGGGAGGATACATTCGTCAGATCATCCGTGTCCGAAACGCCTGAATCAGCAGCCGACACCAGGTCCGGCACGCTCGGAGGAGGCACGACCGTGATCACGAGACGAGTGCCTTCCGTGGTCCAGGGCGCCGCAGCGGCATTGGCACCGCCGAAGAGCGTGCCGCCCAATCCTACAGCATCCCGAATCTTCAACTCCCAGACTCCGGTGGCCTGCTCCCCTTCGAACAGGACCATGCTATTGGTAGAGCTGGCATCATCCACCTTGAAACTCCCCGTGTAAGGTGCCGATGCCTGTTCAACCGGAATCGGTGCCTCGGCGCTGAAACCCGTTTCCAAAAAACGGTTACCCCGGAGAAAACCCTTGAGATCACCCAGCACACCGGAGGCAACCAATCGGACCGTGGTACCGGCCGGACTTCTCAACGTGATCTCCAAATCCTCAATCACCCCAAACCCGGCCGTCTGGAGGTTTAGGATCAGATCCACATCCTCAATGCCGATGGTACGATCGACGGTTCCGCTGAAGGTGGTCACACCAAACCCGAAGGGTCCCCCTTCAAAGTTAAACACCTGCGCCGAAACCCGCGCCGTCGAGACAACCCAGCCGCAGATCAGGATCGGCAGCAGGGACAAAAGGGGCACGCTCCACCCGCGTCGTGGACGCGGGGGATTCCCGCACCGGAGACGCGACAGGCAGTCACCTACAAACCGTGCAGCGTGATTCAGCACTGTTTCCTTCATGTTCCCTGATCCAATTGATTCACCATATGGGCGGCTCCAGCAGGTGCGGTTGCCTCCAGACTCAGCGCTGCAATCTCTAGCGCACCTGCCGTGCCAATGCCTTCGGAAGCCGTCAACACCACCTGCGCCCCCACCAGCTCCGGACCAGCATCATCGGACAGTTCCTCAATGACACCCCCCGAAACAATGGTCAAAGCATTGCCCGTGGCCGTCACCAATCCAACCGTTACATCCCCGCCGCCCGAGGTGCTCAAACGAACGTCTCCGACACCATGCGCCCTCACCAGTTCGACGGTCAGAGCCCCCTCCACGGACAAGTCAATCGAACCGTCCTGCGTGATGGCGTGTCGCACCAACAAATCCCCCTTGTTCGCAAGGATCAGGTCGCCCGCTGCAGCCTCCGCAGTCAGTTCGGAAACTTCCGAAGAAATCGCCCCTCCCGCGACAAAGCCCACATCGGCCGACAGCGTCAGGCGATGTCCGGCAAAATTAACACCGGCCGATCCTTCGAGTTTCGAAATCGAACCGGTTGCATGCACGGTGATGTCACCGTCACGAGCCAGGATTTCAAGAACCGAAATATTGCCGCCATTTGAGGCGTTCAACAGAACCTCATGGCCGGCCCCGACCGCCCGCGCGGATTCCACCTCAAGCGAACCGTCCGCCGAAATCTCGACGGATCCATCCAACGCCACGGCTTCGTGGACCACCAGGCTCCCGGAATTCTGAATCCGGATGTCGCCGCGAAGGGTGGTGCCCGTAAACTCGGTCGCAGTCGTCCTGAGGGCCGTCCCTGTGCCAATTCCATCCTCGGCGGATAAAACCAAAACGCCCGACACAAAATCAGCGGACGGCGGTGCCGCCATCAAAGCCCTCGCGGGAGCGAACTTCCGGACCCGGGTTGAGGTTCCAACCGCCGTCTGGGGTGTCACAGGAGCAACCCCCTCGATGGCTCCCGCGACCTTAATGGAAATGGTACCTTCAGAACCGACATCCAGAGTGCCCCCCAGGATCAACGATCCGCCCGTTGACTCGAGACTCAGGTTCGAAGCCGTCATCCCGCCGCCAAGCGTCAGGTCTCCCCCCGCACTCACCGTGATATCAGCCCCGGGCGAAGCGCTGCTTCCGATCGTCAATGGCCCCTGATTGCTGATGGAAACATTGCTGCCGGGACCTGCGTTGAGCGAAATCTCATTCACATTGGTGGTGAGAGTGACGTTCCCCGAGGAACCGATGCTCAGCTGCCCGGCTGTCAACACACCCGGGATCGAAATGCCGCCAGCCGAGTTCAGCGAGAGGGCCGCATCACCCACATCGATGCTCGAAAGACTCGTGATGTCCCCACCGGAAGTGAGGGCAAGATTCTGTCCGGGTTGAGTCTGCAGGTTCAGGATCACCAGCGAACCACTCACGGCGAGGTTCAAGTCGCCCGTTAATGTCGGAGCCGCGAGCACGTAATCGCCCTGAGCTTCGATGTTCAGTTCATCGCTCAGGGCTGTGGCCCCATCGGACAACCCATCCACCGACACGATCTCCAGTTCGTCCGAGGCACCGGTCACATCGGGGCCGGTCACCAGAACCGGGTCCGGGATGGGCTGCCCGTGCTTCAGGTTGACCTTCCAGGCATCCACGTCCACGAGATCCTCGTTGTTGTCGACCGCACCCGCCGGTTCCCGAATGCTGCCGAACGCATCCAGTGTCACCTGACTGTGCGCCTTGGCCGCACCCGCCGATTCCCCGGCGATCACCTTGCCGACAAACAGATCCCCGACCGCTTCGAGCGTCACATCGTTGCCGACCGCATCCGTCGCTACACGGACGTCCACCGCCGTCAAATCTCCACGAGCAGAGATGAACACGCTTCCGTTCTCTGCGTAAACTTCCTCAGCCACCAAACCGTCCGCTTCGCTCACTACGATGTCGCCGCCAATCGTGGACCGGACCGACAACCGGTCCGTCCAGAGTCGAAGCGCGACGGAGGATCTTGCTTCAGCGATGGTGTGTTCAGCAATCAACAGCGGTCCATCGCCGGATTGAATCGAACCCGCCATCAACCGCGCTTCGCCCAGGGCCGCAAAGATTCCACTCGAGAGTTTCAGGGTTCCATTGGCTTGCAGGGCGATGGATCCTGTGGGATCAAAATCGTTCAGGCCACCCACAAAACCAGCGAGTAACAAATCCGTGGAAAGATTTGCTTCAACCCGGGTAGGTGCGCGCAATTCGACATCTCCCGTCACGAAACGAGCCGATTCGATCATGATCACACCGGCATCCACAGTCCCGGCCGGCGCACTGCCCAGGGCGGTGATCCGAACCTCCGCGACCGGCGAAACAACGTCCCCGGTGATCCGAATGGAACCGTCCGAAACCAGATCAAGTCTCGTCGTCACCACAAACTCCGAGTTCAGCTCCATCAACCCGCTGGATTCAAGGATGACGGTTTTCCCTGAAACGCGGCGTGGCAACTCGAAGCCAGCCGGGGCGCGCAAGGTTAAATACGAATCCACATGGATCACATCGGCGGTATCGCTGCCGACTACCACCACGTTTCCTTCGAGACTCTCAAGATCCGCTCCTGCGCCCGCTCCGGTCGCGATCACGGATCGAACTTCCAACCGGTTCACACTCTGGATCGTCACCGAACCATTGGGAGCACTCACAAGAGTCAGGATCAGACCGTCGGCCGGGCTGTCGGCTGGATCGGATTCCCTTAACTCGATGTCACCGGTTGCCGTGGAAGCATTCAGGGATCCCACGGAGACATCCAGGTCGTTGATGCCAGTCGCTGCGCGGAGCTCCAGTTCGCCGGCCACAATGCTCATTGCACCGTCGGGAGCCTTCGAAATCGCCGCTCCAGAATGAAGGATCACCGTCGGGGAACCGATCACCGGGGCCATGCCTGGATCATCAACCGGATCATACCCGATCCGGATGGCCGCCCCGGCTGTCGCATTGACGGACGTCGTACCCTGCAGCGATCCGGCCAGTTCGATGCCCCCCGTGATTTCCAGAATCAACTGATCCGCACTCAACCCGGAACCCGGCCCTTCCGTCACCGAATGAACGTTCAGCGTTTCCACCGTCAAGCTTCCGGCCACCATCTGCAGGACGTTTGCCGGTGCCTGCACCTCTCCGCGAACGATCACGTCGTCCGAAAGCAGGAGCGTGCGATCGCGGAAACTCGAATCCATACCCCGGCCTTCACCCGTCAGTCGAATCTGGGATTCTGTGGTGGCATCACCGAGCACCATCAGGTTTCCGACGTCCGACCGACCGATCTGAACCAGCTCGAATCCATCGGCCAAAGCCGCCAGATCCCGGGTGGTCAGTTCCATGGCGCTTTCGAAGAATTCACGGGGCACATCATCGCCTGATGCGCTCTCAGCGGCCGTTCCCAAATAATAGTTCCAAACCGCGCCGCCGGCCTGAATCACCAACTTACCGGTACCGATCACCTGCCCGGCTCCCGACATCAAGTCAAGATCGTCCGCTGTCAGCGTGATGTCGCGACCAGGTGCCTGGACCACGATGTCGCCGCTGAGCAACGTCAACCTTGAGTCGGATTCGTTCAACAAAATCAACACGTCGCCCGCACCCGCCGCGACGGCGTGTACATCGTTTCCATCAGCCAGTTCGCCGAGCCAATCGCCGTTGAGCGCATCGTCCCATGGCACCTGCCCACGCCACACGGGGAGCAGTGTTTCATCCGGCAACAGGATTCCGGCCATGCCGGGTTCCGAAAGGTCTCCCTGCACACCGAACGTCAGATCGGACTGACCTGTAATGACAATATCTCCCGAGCCTGAAGCAGAGGTCACCGCCGAGACCATGTCGGCCCGGGCGATGATCGGGGCAACCCGTTCGCCGATGGAATTCCTGGCCTTGAGAATCAAATGTCCGGCTGCGACGAGGAGTTCGACATCATTCTCGTTGTAGATCGAGCCGTCGGGAGCGATCAACCGGATCCAACCGCTGCCGGCACCATCCCAGGAATCGCCGGAGGACACGAGCAGATCCACCTTCAAGTGTATATTGGCACCCTGCTCATAAGAACGCAGGTCCAGGTATCCGTCGTGCGCGGCGTTCAGCCGATGCACCAGATCGAGCGCCTTGAACGTGTCGAGAACGATGTGCCCGGCCTGAATCTCCCGGTCGTATATAAAATTCTGTGCCACGATGCGCAATCCCGTGGTCTGCAGGTTCAGAGGAACGTCTCCGACGGAAGTCACCGTGACGTCCCCACCGAAGTCGACAATCCCCAAGGCCCCGAACTGACCCGCGTTGCCCACGATGGTCAACCGCTCGATCCCACTGTCGTATTCAAGAATCTCGCGCCCGTTGCTGACCCGATGGGTCTCGAGGACCAGCGGATCCTGGGCTCGGGTTTGTTGCAGAACGATTTCGTCAAAGTCCCCGGCCGAATCCACAATCTTCAACCGACCCTCGCTCAACGCGGACGCAGGCCGTCCCTCTCTCACGAAATACGTATCGTTTCCGCCGGAATCCCGAATCTCGAGAACACCCGGAGGATAATCGTCGATGTAAACAATATCGTCTCCGGTTCCGAGTGTCAGCAAACCACCCGTCGCCCCGCGCAGCCTGAATTCATCCCCGTTCGTATTGGTCACCGTGACGCCGCTGCCACGAATGGTGACTGTGAGAGGTGCCGTGACAGCGTTGAAACTCAGCTCCACGATCTCGCCCTGTTCGGTGACCCGGTTGTTTCCGTAATTGTCGGCAAAGAAGAAACTGTCATTGTTCGTACCGCCGGAAATGGTGTCATCTCCGGTTCCGCCATCCAGCAGATCATTACCGGCGCTGCCAAACAATCGGTCATCGCCAGCACCCCCGTCCAGGGTGTCATCGCCAGCGCCACCCTCCAGGGTGTCGTTGCCGTCACCGCCGCGAAGGATCCCGCCTGCGCTTCCCGCCATGAGGGAATCGTTCCCAGCCCCGCCGTCGAACTCTACGGTCACATCGTGCAGCCGGGACGCATCGAGCACATCGTTTCCGGCACCCCCGTTCATCACCACATGAGTAATGCCGTCATAACTCACATACCAGTCATCAAACTCAACATTCACCGTGCCGCCTGATCCGCTCAGGAGGAAGGTCTCGCTCCCGTCCTCGGTATTGAAATACAGCCGGTCAGCCGCCCTTGTGCCACTGTTGACGTAAAGGGTTGTTCCGTCGATCACCGCAAGAGACGGAGTCACGTCCGGAGCCAGATGCGAGAACGTCAGCAGGTTCACCCTGAGGAGATCAACGTCCAGCAACGTTCGTGTCTTCTTGAAGAACTTCATTTTCACAAACGCGCCGACGACCAGATCCAATTCCCCGAACAGATCGAACAGATTCGTGAACCCGCCGCTCTGGTAGTTCCAAAGCGTTGTCATTTCGGAAATCCGAATCTTTCCGTCAGCCTTGTAGGTCACATCCGTGACATTTCCTGAAGCATCTTTCGTCAGAACCGAGCGCCCGATGTCCTTTAGATCCAATCCAATCTTCAGTTCGACACCACCACGCACTCCCGCGATGAACGGCCAGACCCGCAAACCAGCAGACAGCCCGATCGTCCCCTTCAACGTGAACTCGGGCTTCTCCTTGCCACCCGTTCCCTTCACAACCTTGCCGTTCTTGAACTCCGGCAGCGTGACGTCGGACACATAGAATCCATCCATGACGGCGGCGAAGCCCGCGCCGACACCCACGTTCGAAACTCCGGCACTGATGAGCTTGCGTATCCCAAATGTGTCGTATCCGAATGCGAGATCCGCCGTTGCTTCGATCGAACCGAACGCATTGATGTTGATCGTGAACGGCAGCGGTGCCAGCGGGATGCGCGCCAGGACAAGATCGAACTCCGCCTTAAACGAAAGCAGGGGCATTTCGTAGGTGAACAAAACCGCGTCCCCACCGCTGAAAATCTGCATCCAGTTGTTGATATCAAGCAGATATTCGACGAAACGGAAGCCCGATCGAGCCGTGGCGCTGCCGCCCGCGCTGCCGGAACTTTCCGCGCCCATGGATTCCGCTTCAAGAAGCTTGGAGAACTCCGCAAAATCTTCCGGAAGCGCATCGGTAATGTCATCCAAAAGCTCAAGTCCGGCGCTGTCCGCAACGAGCGTTCCCGAACCGAAGCCCCCGATATCGCCCAGAAGCACGTCCCCGTTCACACCCAGCATGGAATTCACCCGGTCCACCAGACTCAACATCTGCTCCGCCGCCTGAATGAACGACCAATTGATCGGCTTCAAACCCTTGAGCTTGAAGAGAACGTCGATCAAGCCCATCAGATTGGCCGGAGCCACCTTGAATTTCGCGAGCCCGGGGATCTCCTTGGTCAACGCCGTGATAATCGGCCGGAACGGCTCAAGCACTCCTTCAATCCTCTCGGCAATCGGCTTGAGGAAGTCTGAAACGACACTTCCGATCTCAACCCGCAGATTCTGGATCTGAATCACCGGCTTGCTCGAACCCGTTCGGATGTCCCATCCCCAGTCCACGACCAGATCGCCCTTCAGTTTCGGAAGGCCCTTGACGGCGGCATCCACCTCCAGGGTCATTGCAAGGTTCAATTCCGCCTGAACACCGAAGTCGACCTGGAATGTGTCAGCCAGACTCGTCGACAGGATCTGCGTGGCGGTCAGACGGTTCTTCGAGTTCCCCTGATAGTTGAGGCTCAGCAAACCAAACAATCCACTGGGCTGGAAACCCAGCTCCGTCGGCGATCGATCCGTATCTTCAATCGTCGCCTTGAAGAACAAGAGTTTTCCTACGCCCTGGAACTGCGTGGTCAGATCCGGGTCCCCCGCCTCCCCGTCGAGGAAAACCGAAGCGTTCAGTTGGAGCTCGGGCGCCGCACCATCCGCATTGGTCACCAAATAAACCCCATCCGTCACGCTCAATCCAAACCCGAAATCAAAGCTCCAGCTCAGTTCGATTGCAAAACCTCCGTCGACTTTCAGGCCAAATCCGGGCACATCAATATCAAGGGGAATATCCACCCCGCCTCCATAGAGGATTCCGCCCAGTTTCATGTCAAACTGGATGGCATCGGCGCCCTCAGGCACCTCGTCGCCCACCTGAAAATCAGCGATCTTCTGACCAGTCACATCCAACCACTCGATGCGGACGTCCGCGAAGGAAACAAATCCGTCGTGGTTTGAATCCAGCAGAATATTCAACCCATCCGGCCCCAGCAGGTTGTAGAGGGAGTCCTGAATGTATTCGATCGCCTTGCCGTTGCCGCTCAGTTTCTCCCGCAGGTCCGCGAGGAAACCCTGCCGGAACTCACGAATCATCGTCGCGGCATTCGCAAGCTTCGATCCGATCAGCGGGATGTCTTGTCCCAGGCTGCTTTCGAAAACATCCTGAATCGCTCCCAGGGTGGCATCCACGCCGTCGAGGATGAAGCTCGGATCGGTGAGGATTCCGAAGAGCGTGAACTTGCCGCCCAAATCCTGGAACGTACCCGCGATGTCCGGGAACGTGAAAAGGATCGGGTTCTCGCTCCCCTTGTCCGGCGCGTTGGCAAGGTGCTTCAGCAGTTGGGCCAGGCCTTGATCTCCATAGACCGGATTGCTTCGGATGGAGAGCGGATCGCCCAGCTTGAGTTCGGAGCTCACCACGGTGATGCTGAGCGGTAACTCAACAGCAAAGCCTCCGATCAGCTTCACTTCGATGTTCGACATCAGGTTCTCCTCGCCGATGTAGAACCGCCCATCGTCAGTGACGCTTCCACTCTTCTGATCGATGGCAACCGTCAGCATCGCATAATCGTCCGTTGTGATGTCACCATCGCCATCAAGCACAACAGTCCCGCCGCTCACGCCCATTCGTATCGGCCCGGCGTGGAACCCAAGGGACAGGTCTTCCCCGAGCAACCGACCGCCCAGGGCAATCCGGGTGCCGAATCCGGTTCCCGGATCAAAGTCGTATAGGAAGAACCTGGGCGAACCGCCGTCTCCGGTCGCGCTCGCGTCGACGCCAATATCGAGGGACGCTTCGGCGAATGCTTCCAACAGGATCTCACCCGCGACCCCGGCCCCGCTGCTGTCCGCCAGTGTGTCGATTCCGTTCAGCTCCGAGGATCCCGATTGACCGGACATCTCTTTGAAGCTTCCCAGGTCGAGGGCGAAACCGTACGCCGCCGAGAACAGAGCATCCAGGCCGATATGAATGTCCAGGATTCCGTCCGCAATGGTCAGCGAGAACTTCTGATCGCCCGCGGACAATGAATTGTCGTCAACGATCCCAAGCGCGTTCTCAATCGCAATCTCCGCACTTCGCAACGTCCCCTCCGGATCCGCAACGGCCTGATCGAGCTTCGCCGCCAGCTGATCCACAAACGCGAAGACCTCGGCGAGTGACCGGTTGATGACCGGCAACCGTTGCGTGTAGAACGGCTGATCCGCCAGCAGGTCATTGAGGAATCCGAGTCCGATGCGAACACCGGCCACAATCTGCTCAAAGCCCAGATTCTGGAAGGCAAATGCCGTGCCGAAGTCGGGCAGAACCACCACCACATCGTTCGGCCCGACCGTCCCGTCCGAAACAGCCTGCTCGAGATCAAACGGCACCGAGGGATCCTGTGTCACTACGGTGACCTGACTGAAGTCGGTGAGATCCTGGACGTGGATGCCGATCTCGGCCGTGGACGCGATTGGCACACTGCTGCCGCCTCCCGAGCTCACCGCAATCCCGCGCATTCCGGCAAATGCAGTACCCGCAAGCCGGAATTGCAGAGCACTGAAGAATTCTCCATTGGTCAGGTCGCGGAAGCCGAACAACTGATCGCCCGGAGTTTCCTGGGTCGGATCCCGATCAAGCGTCAACTCAGCCGTGGCGGAGACGGAAACACCCGACCCGCTACCCGCCCCGCCGGCGGTGATTCCCAACATCCCGAGTTGTGCCGCCACCTCAAGGTCATCGGCACTCAACGTCACGGTCCCCGTGAGTACAGATTCATCAATGAGGAAACTCAAGCCTTCGGTGCCCGTTGCTCCATCCAGATCAACCACCAGGGTCATTCCACCCGATACATTCGCCAGCAGCGATCCCATCGCGCTCGTCGAAAGGCCAACACCGCTCGAGGCAAATCCAAAGTCGATCGGGAACTCCAGGGGTGCCAGGTCCTTGCTGAAGCTCAGCGGAATGCGCAGTTGTTGTTCCACTGCATCATAAGTGCTTCCACTGAAGCCCGAATTGCTCAGCGCTTCCACAAGCTCCTGCAGCGTTTGAATCCGCTCCACGGGTTTGTGGACGGTCCAGGCGCGCTCGCTGACATCGACCTCGCTCGGATTGTTCAGCTCCAGGGTCTGGGCATCCACAACAGCGGCGATCACGAAGGTTCCAACGCCCTCGATCGTGATGTCCTGGTTCTCGAAGTCACTCGTGAATGAGGCACCCGATGCCGTGAATATCGCGGAATCCGCCGCCAGCACAGCTCCGGTGCCGCTCAGCAAATCCACCCGGGGCCTGTAAAAATCAATCTTCTGAACAACCTTTTCGTTGAACGCATCCGCAAAATCCAGCACCGCATCAAGCGTCGTCTGAATGAACGGCACTCCCACGGTCAGCTTTCCGGACTCTCTCAATCCCTCCAGATAGACCAGGAAATCCGGGATCATCAGGATCACATCCGCCGCGCTGAGCGATTTGAAATTGAGCAACTCGTCGAAGTTCTCGGTTGTGAACGTGAGACCCGAACCATCAAACAAGCTGCCACCGAAGGTCACGCGCGGCGTCCCGCCGGGCGAAAGACTCACTCCCGCCAGGGAGGCGAAGACGGGCAGATTCATGTGGATCTGGTTGTTTCCGGGATTGAACTGGAACTCGCCCCCGACAAAGGAGATGCCTCCACCGATCTCCAAACCGGCCGATGCTCGCTCGCCATCCGCATCCCCAATTCCGACACGAAGCGGCCCGATGCCTCCCTGCAGAAGAATATCGTCCGCTGCGGCATGGGCCTGGAATGCCAGGTTGTTCAGATTAAACGCAAAGCTCGGGTTCAACAAATCCAGCGCAAGGTCGAAGTCGATCTCGGTCTGCACCGTGACATCCAGCTTGATTTCTCCATCCACCGACAGCCCGAGGTTCCGGATCCCTTCACCGAACTGAAGCTCAAGCTGCTTGACAAAATCGATGTTCGACTTAAACGCCAGGTTGAATCCGGTCTCCGTCGGGACCACCGTCAGGCCCTGGCCATCCTCGCCGCCCAGCGTCGGTATCCAATACGCCACGAGGAAATCCACCCAACCGCGCAGTGTCGGCCCGTCGGGCCCGTAAACACCCAACGGCACCGTATCTCCCGGCACCGGTTCCAGATTCGGTCGGAGCGCCGGGGTCAGGTAGTGCTGGGTGTAATCACCGATCCCAAGGACCGGGCTGATTCCAAAGAGCGTATCAATGGACTCCGCAAGCCCCGGAATCGGCTTCGAAATCAAATTCGGATAAATGAACCCGCCCGAGTCATCCGGTTCCGGCGCCAGACTGGCCTCGAAACCGACGAGTTTCTCCGCCGTATCATCCAGCAAACGAGCCAGCAGATCGCCCAGCAGAACATCCAGGTCCCGCACCGACCACTTCTGCACATCGTTGCCGTTCGCAAACAGAAGCTGCACAGCCGTTCCATTCACCGAAATGGTTTCATCCACTGCGGCACCGGTGTGATTCGCCTCAAACGCCAGCGTCCCGGTCACTCCCGCCACCCCTTCAATGTTCAGCGTGGCGCGGCCTTCGGCGTTCAGGGCGTAGGTGGAGCTTTGGTCGGTCGCCAGAAGCATCATCCCGAACGTTCCATCAGCCATTCCAAACCGCGCCACTCCCGCGTCCAGGGTCGCACTCACATCGGTGGCCCCGATCAGAATTCTGGTCTCGGTCTGGGAGACATCTTCCTTCTCGAAGACAAAATTCCCGCGCAGCTTGACAAAGCCAAGCACCTCGAGTGAAAGACCGCTTCCCTCCAACCTCAGCACATTCGAGTCGTCCGCGAACACCACCGGCACCGTCTCGCGCACCACGGCAATCGATTCGTTGATCGCGCGACCGGTCGTGTTCGCCCTCACGGACACGGTCCCGGCCAGACTGACCACACTCTCAAAACCGATCAGCGCTCCCGTGCCGGACGCATCGAGTGCGTAGGTGGATTGCCCGGCGGAATCTTTCAACAGGACCATCCCGAGGCGACCATTGCTGATCTGAACCCCTTTCCGGCCGTCGGGGGTCCCAAGGAACGTTTCAACACCGGATGCACCCACCAGAATCCTGGTCTCATTGTCGTGAATGGATTGCTCAAACCCAAAGCTGCCGCTCAGCTTCACAAAACCGGCGACATCCAGGACCAGATCGGCCGATGCCCGGACAAACTGCCCCTGGTTCGCGTCGTGCCGGATCGTCAACGAGGTGCCCGTGCCGGTGAGAACATTCAACGGCGTTACCGCAAAATTAATGATCTCCTTCGCCGGATTGTTTCCATCGGGTGTGCCGCCGACCTGATTGATGGAAACGGACACCTGGTTAGCGGAGGCCGTCAACCCCGGTATGCCGACCAGTTCCACCGAATCCCCAGTGGCCGTCAACGCCGTCCAGCGGCGACCCGCCAGATCCGCATTGCCGGGTTTCGGCGTCATCAAGGCGAGGCCCAACTCCACGCCGCCCAGGGACAAACCCAGTGCATCAGTGTTGGGAGAGTCATTCGCATCAATCGTGCCGTCGTTGTTGCTGTCGAGCCGGTACGGTCCGTTGACTCCCACGAATGCATTCAGATTCGTCGCGCCGATCGCCAGCACATCCACTTGAACGGTGCGTCCGTCGGCCAACTGCACCGACCGGGTGGACTTCTCAAACCCGACGGATCCGCTGACGTGGAAAAACGAGCCGAGCGCCAGTTCGACGTCACCCGACGCACGGATCAACTGCCCCTGCTGCCCGTCCATGTTGAGGGTGAGCGTCTGGTCCGGACCAATAAAGACATCGAGCGGCCGGGCCCCGAAATCCACAACGTGTCTTCCGGCGTTTCCGGAGGGCAGGCTCCCGGTCACCTGGTTGATGGTCACCGCGATGTTTCTGCCGGAAGCGGTCACTCCCGGAATCCCGAGCAGATCCAGCGACTCCGCGCCCGCCTGCAGGCCGATCCATCTCAGCCCCTCGAAGTCCGGCTGCCCGGACTTGGGCGACATAAACGCCAACCCGAATTCCGCGCCTCCCAGCGACAGTCCCTTTGCGTTCGGATTCGGCGTGTCCGTTTCGTCGATGAACCCGTCGCTGTTGCTGTCCACCCTGTAGGGTCCGCTGATTCCGGCAAAGGCATCCACGCCCGTCCCGCCGATCGTGAGCAGATCCGTCAACACCGTTGCACCACTGGCCAGCGTCACCGATACGGTCGATTTCTCGAATCCGAACGATCCATTCACAAAGAAGAAATCGCTCACACCCAGCTCGACATCCGCCGTGGCCCGAAGCAACTCACCCCGGCTGCCCGTCACGCCCACCGAAACCTCGCTGTCAATCCCGGTGACGACATCCAGGGGACGCGCCGCGAAGTCAACCACCCACGGTGCGGCTTGAGTTCCGGCCGCAACCCCGTTCACCCGGTTCACCGAAACCCGGATGTTCCGGCCGGCCATCGTGAGTTCGGGAATACCGACCAGTTCCACGGCGTTCGCGGTTGCTTCCAGGCCGAACCACGTCAATCCCTCGACATCCGCCTGGCCAGCCTTGGGATAAATGATCGCCAATCCGAACTCGACGTCATCGAGCACAAGTCCCTTGGCCCTGGCGCTCGGCACATCCCGTCCGTCAACAATGCCATCCCCGTTGCTGTCAAATTCGTAAGGTCCGTTGATCCCGGCAAACGCGTCCAAACCGGTGCCGCCGATCGTGATCACATCCGCGTTGATCAACCCGCCATTGGCCAGCTGCACCGTGCGACTCGATTTTTCGAATCCAAGCGAACCGTTCACAAAGAAGAAGTCCGAAACCGCAAGCGAGAAGGAACCACCCGCTCGTGTCAGTTCACCCCGACTGCCGGGCAAATCGATGGTATGGCTCTTGCCCGTGCCAGTGACCACTTCCAACGGCGTGGCCTGGAAATCAACTACCCGGGTGTCCGGGTCCACTCCTTCTGCCACTCCATCGACCCGGTTGATCGACACAAATACGTCGCCTGGCGTCATCCGGACCACGGACGGAATTCCCAGAACCCTTGCCGAACCAACGCTGGCTTCAAGCGCCGTCCAGCTCATTCCCTCGACACCGGCCTGACCGGGCTTGGGCGCGAGCAGCGTCAGGGCGAATTCCACTCCGCTCAGGGACATTCCCCTGGCATTGGGATTGGGTGTGTCGTTCGAATTGATCACGCCGTCATGGTTTGTGTCGCTCAGGTAGGGTCCATTGATTCCCACAAACGCACTCAGATCCGAGCCCCCCATTGTCAGGGACTCCATCTCCACCACCGTGCCGTCCGCAAGGGCGAGGGAAACACTCGATTTTTCGAATCCGAGGGATCCGCCCACGTAGAAGAAGTCACCCACCGCAAGGTTGAAGTCGCCGGACACACGCACCAATCGTCCCTTGCTCCCGGGCAGGTCGAGTGGAACGGTCGTGCCTGTTCCACTGACGATGTGCAACGGGTCGGCGGCGAAATCAATGACGCGGGATGCGGGATCGGTTTCGCCGGTGACACCGCCGACCAGGTTGATGTCCACCGCCAGGTTTCGGGCGTTGATCGTCACGCTTGGAATTCCAAGGAAATCGACCGAGCCGGCCGTGGCGGTGAGGCTCGTCCAACGCAGTCCCTCAAGCTTCGGTTGACCCGCCTTGGGAGCAAGGATCGCCAGACCAAACTCCACATTGCCGAGCGAAAGACCAATCGCGCTGCGGTTCGGTGTGTCCCCTTCGTCAATCACCCCGTTGTTGTTCGTATCAACGAGGTAGGGACCGTTGATGCCCGCGAACGCATTGAGATTCGTTCCGCCAACGGTCAGCATGTCCGTCGAGGCAACGGTGCCGTCCGCCAGGGTCACGGTCTTGCTCGATTTCTGGAATCCAAGGGAACCATTGGCATAAAAGAAGTGCCCAACTCTCAGGTCGAAGGATCCGGCGATCATCAGCAACTTCCCGTCCTCACCCGCAAAATCCAGGGTGAACGCGTCGGCATTCGTGCCAAGGGACGCCGGCGTTTTAACGCCCACGGGGGAAGCCCCGTAATGGATGACCGTATCTTCCGTGCTCAAGATCGACTGGGCGTGGCCGGTATTGATCGACACCGACAGGTTGCTCCCGCTGAGTTCAATATCGATGGCTTCCATTCCGATCTGGACGGCGCTGGCCGCAGTCGCCTTCAGGCTCAGCCAGCTGCGATCGGTTCCGACCTCCCTCGCAAAACCCAGTCCGAACGCCACATCGCTCAGCGCAAACCCGAGCGCCCCAGGATTCGCAGCGGGGCCGTTTAATCCCGCAAAGGCATCCAGGCCGTTCGCACCAATCCGCCAAAACTCCGTGCTCGTCTGGGTGTTGTCCGAAAGCGACACGGTCTGGTTGCCGTTTTGCAGGACATAGGAACCGGTTGCATGGAAAAATTCAGCCGCTTGAATCGACGCATTCACCTCGTAGGTGCGGGAACCGAAGTAATCCAGATTCAGGAACATTCCCACCTTGTCGCCATCGGCCGCGGTGCCTGGTGCCACCTTCACGTCGTCAGCCGCGGGCCGTTTCCTGGTGACCAACCGCACCCGATCCTCAAGTTGGACGACTTCGAAATACAGAGAGCCGTCCCCAAACCCGAACAATCCGGCCGCCGCGGCAAACTTATCCTGGGCCGCCGCAAACATCAGAATATCGAAAACATCGCCAAGCGCCGGAAGAAACCCATTCACCAGGACGATGGAGAAACTCCCGCCAAGGGTGGCATTGCCCGTGACCAGCACCTGATCATAATGACCACCCACCGGAGAAGCTGACCCCCGGGTGGACGCCGGATTCACCCCCCCGATTTGAATGGTCACCGAACTGGCCGCCGCGAACGTCTGGGTTCCGTCAATCGTCAGTGTTCCCGGAGAGTTCCCCAGAGCCAGCTCACCGTTCGCCAGAAGTCCGTTGGGCGCCTTCACCAGAACATTCACCGTACTGGTGATGAACCTGGCTCCGTTCGACAGGGTGACCTGATCTGCGGCCTCGATGGAGATCGTGCCACTCCCCGTTCGGATGGACACATTCACCGCAACGTCCGCCCCCCCGCCCTGCGCCTGAATGCGTATGGATCCCGAACCGTCGGCGCGAATTCCGGTGCCGTTCAGGGTCGTCGTTCCGTCGGTGATGGTGATTCCTCCCGCCAGGGTGACCAGCTCCACAGATCCGTTCTCCGAGGTGATCAGGTCGCTCTGAATCACCGAAACCGGACTTGTCGTTCCGTCCGTATTGACACGGTCCACCGCCACGAAGACTTCACCCACGGACAGGCTGTTGGCTTCGAGAAGATGGATCCCGCCGCCACCGCTCCAGGCAGTCACCGTGTTCACGGACGTTTCCAATGCATTCGCACCAGGGATCAAACGCCCGATGGATCCGGCAGCCCTCAACACAAGCCCACCACCCGACACATCGGGGTGTATATCCCCGCCATCCAGGATGTTGCCTGTGGTGGAAATCAACGCGATGTTCCCGGAGCCGGCCTGCACGCCGCTCACCACCAGGTCGCGGGCCGAGACAAGCAGAATGTTTCCGGAGCCTTCAGAAGCAGTGGTCATGATCGCCCCGTCCCCCTGAACCAACGTCCCGACCTGCGCCTCCGCGTCAATGCCTCCGGCAGGATTGAGAATGCTGGTTCCAGAAGCCTGCGACAGATCACGATGCGCGATCAAGGTCATCAGGCCATTGCCCCCCGTGATGTCCGCATTCACCGCAAGATCCCCTCCTGTGGATTCGAGACGAAGGCGACCGCCGGACCCGACGCTGATGCCTGCCGCGACCGTCAACGCACCGCCCGCGCTGACCATCAGGGTTCCCCCGGATCCGACAGTCGCACCGGCGACCAGAAGATTCCCAGCATTCTGCAGAACCGCACCGTCCCGGGCATGGGCTTCCAGGCTGGCCACGCGGAGTCTGATCGGAGTCGCCGCCGTGCCAATGCTTCCCGAGGCCGCTGTCAAGAGCGTGCCGGGCGCCTCCACTCTTGGAGTGCCATCCAGAATCCCATCCACAATATTCGCGGCCTCGGCCGTCAAAGCCGCTGTTCCACCCGCAAGAACATGGCCCAGGCGCAGATCGCCGTTCTTTTCGGCAAGATGAACATCGCCACGAGCCATGATGGTAAGGAGTCCGTCGACATCCAGATCACTGATGAGCGGCACCCCGGCCGAACCGATCGTTCCCCCGACCAGTGTCACTGTTTTACCCACCACATTCACACTGCCATTGTTCGTGGCCGGCTGAATACTCGCGCTCGTGACCTGGAGCGTCCTCGAGCCCTTGGCCAGTCCAAGCAGAAGTGCGAACGCCGCCTTCAGCCAGACATCGCCACCACTCACTTCGACCCCATCGGTTACCGTCAATGTGTCGTGACCGGCCGCAAGCGAAACGCGACCGCCTGACCCGGACACATTCTGATTCACCGTCAACGACCCGCTCGTATGCACGACAAACAAACCGGCATCGGTCAGTGTGACTCCCGATCCACCCACACCAATCACGAGGTCACCCTGATTCTCAATCGCAACGGATGATCCGCCAACCGTCGCCGCCAACGACTGGATCCTGGTCCAGATCTCATCGGTTCCGCCGGTTGCATTCAGCACCAGCGCATCGGCCTCGATCACCGGTCTGCCAGCGGTGTTACTTTCGATTCGGCCACTCGCAGTCAGCGTGACTGTTCCATGGGCAAGAATCGCAGGTCCCGTCGAACCCGAGGGCGCCAGTTTGAGGTTTCCACCGGCTGCGGTCACAGTCACCGCGCCGGTGTTGCCTGCTCCCGTTTGTATCGAAACAATCGCGAGGTCTCCACCACCGGGCCGTTGGTTCAGGGTGATTCCGCCGGAGGTTCCCATGTTCGCAATCGAAACCCTGGCCAGCTCGGTCTGCAGTCCAATTGCACCTGTGGCTGCTGCGTTCAGCAGGTGGCCTCTCACAACGCTGCTCTCGCTCAATTCCAGTATCGCGCCGTTGACCGTCAGATTCACGGTGCCGCCGGATCCGACGTCGATCGTGCCCACCGAAAGGGAACCATCTGAAACAAGGTCCAGATCGCCGGAATACAACGCAGCCAGGGCGAGCACGAAACCGCCTTCACCACCGCTGCCGGACACCTTGATGTTTCCGCTCTCCTTCGATTCGAGCGTCAACTGACCACCCACCACCACCTGGACCGCACCCTCATCCACCTGGAGAATGTTTCCACCGGCGGAAAGACTCAGATTCTGATTGGTCGCCAACACCCGGCCGTTGGCCACACGCAGTTCGCGCAGTGCGCTCAACTGAACCGCGCCGCCGGTCGGAATCGCACCCTGAACCGTCAGATCACGCCACGCCCCCACCTGCAGGCTTCGAGGCAGTGTGCTGAGGGGATCGATCGTCACCGAACCCGTGGCGTTGAGCACCAGGTCCGTTGTGGCCCCCGCCCCGATCTGGCTCATCAGCGAGTCGTTCAGAACGACGTCGCCCAGAATCAACGTTGGGTCCAGGTTGCCGGTCACGCCACCCGTCAACGTCACACCACTCTGACTGGCGGATATCTGCTGGTCCCCGGCCCGGAGGTTGGCGCTCGCACCAGTTAACCGGAAGTTGGATGCTGACGCGCGAATCGCGCCCAGAAACGCCCCGCCATGAATGACGCCCGAGGTGGTGTTTGTCTGCACCGATCCAATCACCACGTCGCCGGTCAGGGACGTCAGAATCACGTTTCCGCCCGCCACGACATCTGTCGCCGTCAATGTGCCCCCGGCAGTTGCCGCAACGGTTCCATCCGCCGCACTCACAGCGGTCAGTTCCACAGAATCGGTTTCCTGCACGAACACCTCGCCCTCGCCCGTCAGATGCGCCTGAAGCGTGTTCACATTGGTGCTGAGTTGAATCCTCCCCGACGCCGTGGCCGTCACGGAGTCCGCAGTCAGAAAGCCGGTGTATCCCAGGACAACTCTTCCGGAATTCTGAGCGGTCAAGTTCACGCCGCCCCCTGGAGCGGTGAGCGTCATGCTCCCCAGCTCGATCGAACCTCCCGCAAGAATGTCGATCGAGTGACCGGTCTGGGTCGTCAGGCTTCCACCCACATACATGATCGCTGCGTCGCTGCGGATCGCAATATCCCCGCCCGCTTCTACAATGAGTCGATCCGCATCAATCCGTGTATTCGAAGAAGCAGCATAGGTAAACGCCCCCGACGAACGAAGGGTCGCCCGGGGTGTCGTTTCGCCATCCAGCATTCCGCCGATCAGGAACTTTCCGGCAACCGGGATGTTGCCCGTATAATCCACAGCAACGTCGGAGCGCAGCTGCGTCTCACCCACTCCGCTCAAGTCGGCCTCCAGCGCCAACGCCTCTCCGCTTGCGAGCACCAACAGAGCCGTCGCAAAAGTCGGCTGCACCGGACCGGTCGGCAGGTTGAGGGTGCCCCCGGCGCGATATTCCGTCCGATCGGTTCCCCTCACGATGAAAAGCGTCGTGATATCCAGCGCCGCGGACAGAACCACATTTCGGAGAGTGTACCCTTCGGAAGCGGACACTGCCGGGCCGGCTTCGGACGCAACCAGCACGATGGAACCGAGATCACTCAGCAACGTCACATCGCGACCGGCCACAACGTGCTGCACATTCAGGGAGTTGAGCGCCTGAACAAACACATCCCCCAGGGGCGCCTGCACATCGGTCAGGGTCAGACCGTTCACCGCCTCGTTAAATCCGTCTGCGTGCGACAACGTCACACTTCCCGTCCCGCTACCCGCGGAAATCGAGTTCGCCGATATTCGTAATCCGGAAACATTACCCTGCGCGTGGAGCGAGACCGCATCGCCAATCACGTGCGGTGGTCCATCCGTAGAATCCACCGCAGTGATGTTTCCGCCTGCAACCAGGGTGACATTGCCGCCCGCTCTCAACGGTCCAACATCCTGGTTCACCGTGAGCCATTGCTGCACCGGAGTCGCCGCGGCATAGGTGGCATCCCCGGTCTGAATCGCCTCGATGACAATCGTGCCCGGACCGCTGATCGTCAGCAGATCCCCTGTGACGGACGCCGGACCCGCCAGGACACGGTACGACGCGGAAAGACCGGAACTCGCACTCGCAGCCAGAGTCAAGGTGAGCGAGGTGTGGCTGAAGGTCAGAGCATCCAAAGGAGCAAAGGTCACCGTCTGCCCCAATGTTCCCGTTCCGACGTTCTTTCGGATGATGGATCGCAACGCATCCGAATCGTCAACGGCCGTTTCCTCATTCGCCAACAACACCGGCGGTTCCCCCTCCTTCGGCCCGATCGACTGGGTGGTGGTGCCTGCGGTGGTTTCCAATTTCAAAATGGTACCACGCCCCCCCAATGCCCAGAGGTGGTTGGCATCAGCTCCCCAAATATCCCGCAAATCCTCCAGGGTGCCAGGGCTGAAGGAGCTCCACGTGCCGCCCTGCCTCTTCTGGATGGTGCCATTGCTTCCAACGGCCCAGACCGTGTCCGCATCGCTGGTCCAAATTCTGTAGAGGGTCTGGGTGGTGTTGGATGTTTCAATCACCCATTCCGTGCCGTTCCAATTGAAGATTCTTCCAGAGCTCCCGGACACCCATACATCATTTGCGTTCCGACCCCAGACGGAATAGAGCGTAAAGTTGCTTCCCGGATCCTGAGTCTCCCAGACCGTGCCGTTCCATTTCAGAATGGTGCCACCGCTTCCCACCGCCCAGACATTGCTGCTGTCGACTCCCCACACCCCCGAAAGACTGACGGTGGAACCGGAATCCTGCGAACTCCATGTCGTGCCGTTCCATTTGATGATCGTTCCATTGGCACCGACCGCCCAGACATTCTGCGCATCGCTTCCCCAGACACCCGAGAGCGTCGGTTTAAATGAGGACGTGCCCACCGGACTCAGGCCGGATTCCTGCGCGATCCATGAAGTGCCATCCCATTTACGAATCGTTCCGTCGACACCCACTCCCCAGATATTATTGGCATCGATTCCCCAGATGCTGTTGAGGGATTGTCCGGAACCACTCGATTCCGTCTCCCAGCTCGTTCCGTTCCATTTTACAACGGTGCTGCCGCTTCCGGTCGCCCAAATGTTGTTGGCATCAAGTCCCCAGACGGACGAAAGCGTATCGCTGAAATTGGACGCCACCCGCGTATTCCAGCCCGAACCATCCCAGGCGAGAATCACACCACCGTTCCCGACCGCCAAGACGTTGCCCGAATCCTTCGCGTAAATTCCATACAAACTGGAGCTTGTGCCGGATGTTTCGGCGGACCACGCGGACCCGTCCCATTTACGAATCGTGCCAGAGGATCCCGAAACCCACACGGCCTGCTCGCTCAGGCCGGTGATCGCGTAAAAACTGGCGGTGGTTCCCGAACTCTGAGTTACCCACGTCGAGCCGTTCCATTTCACAATGGTTCCGCCATTCCCGACCGCCCACACGTTGTTCGCGTCCGTTCCCCAAATCCCATACAACGTCTGTGTCGTCCCGGAACTCTGAGTCACCCATGCGGTGCCATCCCATTGCGCGATCCCTCCGCTGGTTCCAACGACCCAGACATGATTGGAATCACTGCCCCAGACTCCCAACGACGTTTGATTGCCTCCCGTGTCCTGAACTCTCCAGGCCTGACCATCCCACTTCGTGACCCTCCCGCTCGAGCCAGCAGCCCAGATGTTGTTTACGTCGGTCCCCCAGATTCCCCTCAGCGTGTCGCTGGTGCCGGAACCTTGTTCGACCCATGCCGTACCGTTCCATCGCAGGATCGTTCCGAAGCTCCCCACCGCCCAGACATTGTCGGCGTCCGTTCCCCAGACCGCATACAGGGTTCTGTCCGCCGTTGGTTCCTGGCGCAGCCACGTCGCCCCCCCGTCGCCCGTGTGCCAGAGATAACCCGTGTCCCCAACCGCCCATCCGTTCACGGCATCAACCATGGCAACGGACTGAAGGGTGGTTCCATTCTGATAAACCTCCCATTCGCTGGCCGATGTGATTTCAAACGTTGCCGATCTGGCCCCCGAGTACTCCGTATCGTTGATCGTGGCGATCACCGTGTATTTGCCGACTTCCGTGGGACTGGTCTGGGAACCGTTGTAAGTCACGCTCACGGCGAAGCCCGCCGGCACGCTGGCAACCGCCACCTCCCGAGCACCACCGGTGTATTCCTGCCGAAGACCGCCAAAGTTGATCGTCGGATTGATCGTGAAAGTCCGATCCACCGGTTCGGCAGCCAAATACTCGTCGTTCCCGTCCTGGGTGGCGCGCACGACCACCGTTCCGAGATCGGTCGTGTAGATCGTTCGGCCATCAATCAATGCGGGTCCGCTGACAACGGAATAAGTCACGGCAAGTCCGGCACTCGAGGTCGCAAACACAGAGAACGGAGTGCCGAAATTCCTCGCGCCGCTCGAAGTAAAGCCGATTGTCTGCGTCAACTTGTCCTGAATTTCGATTTTGGTGCCTGATGTCGTCGTTGTATAACCATCGGTCGCCGCGACCCTCAGGGTTCGCGTCGCGGTGAAGGCGGCTCCGGCAATCGGAGCCGAACCATCCGTCGGCGGATTGGCCTGGCTGGGCAACTGCCAGGCGACAGCCAACACATCCCCGCCTGTATTTTGTTTGTGCAGCACTTCCACGTAATAGGTCTCTCCGGCTGTCAGCGTGATCGTTCGCGGAGTGGGCCATTCGCTTCCCGCAAACTGATCGGATCGTTTGGCGCTAAGGCTGCTGTCCCCTGTTGAACTCAGCCATTCCCGGGTCCGGGACCAGACGGTCTCCCTGGCAATGAGTTTCTTGTTCGCCGGATTCTCGTCGTAGCTCAGGTAGAGTTCCGTTGCGTCGTCGCCGCTGACGAAGAACACATACTCACCCGTTTCAGGAGCCGTGATGTAGCCTGAAATTCTTTGTCCATAGTTGTCGCCGTAGGCACTGGGAGCTTCAAAGTCCGACAGTAGTTCCACGACATCCGGGCTGGACGGAAATTTCCCACTGCTCAGGAGTTCGGCTGTCGTGTCTCCGGAAATACCGGTGTAGACCTCGCGCAGCAGATGTCCCTCGGTCAATGGCGATGCGGTGTAGGTGATCCGGCCTGCCGTCGTGAAGTAGGTGTTCAACGCGCTCACCGATCCCGTGAATGTCCGCGCCGTGGGGGTTCCGCCAATCGTGATGCCCTCCGCATCCTGTCCGGAAATCGTTCCATCCCCGATGGACAACGTCACGGTCAATGTGGCCGAATCCGGATCGGAAAAAGGCGTACCCGCAAATTGCAGATCACTTGTCCTGTTCGACATCACCGTGAAACCCGCCGGAACGGAAACGACAGGCGGCAGCTGCGGAGGTTTGACCAGAATCGTGCTTTCCGCGCTCGACGTGGAATTTCCATCGGACGCAACCAGCGTCAGAAGTTGCGGCCCCGGTCCGGTTGCTCCGGACAGATAGGTAATGTTCCCGGCCGTCGTGAAATAAGTGTTCAGATCCGCGATCGTTCCGGTGAACGTCCGCTCAAGTGCCGTTCCACTGACCGTGACCGTTCCCGTGGAGGCTGCGGAGATGGTTCCCTCGGCGACCGACACCTTCACCGTCAAACGGGCGGAATCCACATCGGCAAACGGAACCCCCAGGAATTGAAGATCGCCGACGGAACCATCAAACACGGTGAAACTGTTGGTCGCGGACACGACGGGTTGGAGATTGATGTCGCCCGGGCCCGATGCATACCGCCCGCCCTGGATCCGGCTGACCTGAATATTGCCACCCGCCTCCAACCGAATGTCGCCTCCATCGCCGGCATCAGCCGTAATGATCAGGGCACCGGCTTCCTGCAGGATGTCGCCGATTACCGCGGTCACGCTCACCACACCACTGCTGCCCGCCTCACCCGCGACGGGGGATACGTCGGTTGAGATCGTGGCTCCGGTTTTTTGGAGAACGCTCCGCGCCGCGCTCAACTGGATGTTGCCCATGTTCGACCGCGCCCCTGCGAACATCACCAGATCAGACCCGGTTCCCTGCGCATCGAGGGTCACGATCCCGGCTCCGCTGGCGGACACCGCCGCAGGATTCCCAAAGGATCCGTTCGACTCGAGAGTGATGGAACCATTGATGGTTTGAAGCAGGATCGCTCCGCCATTGGTCGTCACCAAATCGCTCTGCATCCCGTCGATCAATTCCCGGGTCACTGCGGTTTCCATAACACGCCGCACACGGATGGCGTCGGTCAGACCGACTGACACAGAATCCTGTTCGATGAGTCTGATGTCCGACCCCGCGTGCGCGGACACCCGCTGAACCGAGGTCTCCAGGGGGTTTTCAGCGCCGATTCCCAGCGGAGCCCAAAGGCGAACCGAACCACCCGCGATATCCACATGCGCGTCACCGGCATCCGCGATCCGGCCCGTGCCCGAGATCGCGCTGAGCGCGCCAGAACCAGCGTCCACATGGGTCAGGGTCAAATCTCCATTCGCCCAGAACCGAACGTTTCCGGATCCGCCGACGTTGATCACACCCGCACCGACCGCCATGGACACCGAACCCGTCGTCGCCTCAACATCGAGGTTCCCTGCTCCGGACGCCAGCACCACCGCGGTTGAACCGATCGAAACGTTTCGTGGCGAGAGAATCGAAACGTCGCCGGTTCCGGATTGTACGTTCGCGCCCAGAAACACATCGGAATTCGCCCCCTGAGCCTGCAGCAGTATGTTTCCGGAACCATTCGCCAGCACACCCACGCCGGCAGTGGATTCTCCTGGAGGCGCAACCGTAATCGTCCCGCTCGTGGTTCGAAGCACGATGGATCCGTTGAAACCCGTCACCAACCCGTTTCGGCGATCAAGGATCGGCGCGTTCGAAGTTCCCTCCGTGGCCCGGATCACACTCACCGCAACATCACCCACCTCAAGGTGATCATTCTCCAAAAGACTCAGGCCTCCGGCCCCACCAAATCCCGCCAGGACGGAAACGGCAATACGAAGTGGATTGAACTGATTCCCCAACGCACCAACGGCATTGGAAGCCGCCACAAACAAACCATCGGAGGTGACGTGGAACATCGCATCGCCACCGGGAAGAATGTTTCCGACGTTGGACCGGATTCCCACATTGCCAAGTCCGGCATCGATGCGGACCACGCGAAGATCTGTTTGTGATTCGATGCGGACATCCCCACCCAGCGAGCTTCCACTCGAAATCGAGGTCCCGTCGGTCTGGGTAATGCCGCCACTCCAGGAGGTAAGGTCAATGCTTCCGCCCGCAGTTTCCACATTCGCATTCACCAAAATCGAACCCGTGGCCTGCACCGAGATAAATCCCGTTCCTGCATTTGTGATGTCCCCCGCCAGAACGAGGTCACCCAGATTGATCAGCGCGATCCCGCCCCGGGTGCCGCTGGCTTCCAACTGCTCAACCGCCACTTCGATTGGGCTGTTGGCCAGCCCGATTCCACCGCCCGCAGTGCCGGAATGCACCGCCTCGAGAACCAGCGCCCTGGACCGGATCCTTGCCCCCTCGCCTCCCGGAACACCCAGGATCGAACCCGCCTCGGCAACCAGCGACACGGATCCATTCGGAGCGTCAATCAAAACAATCCGGAGGTCACCGGAACGCTCGATCAGATGGAGATTCTGGCCAACGCTGGCAGTCAGAGTTCCATCGAGGAGATTGTTCGTGACGATCGGCATCTCAACCGATCCAACGGATCCCCTGCCCGCATTCAGCGTGATGCCATACCCCACCACGTTGGCGCTCCCGGGAACAGAGGTGCCCAGAATTCCGTTGCCGCTTTCCAGAAGGACCGGCACCTGACCCAGAACGGATTTTAAAACCATGTCTTCACCCGACCTCAGCGTGATGTTGCCGAGCGCGGACAAACCGAGCACCTTCCCGACTTCCATCCGTCCGCCCGCATTCAGTTCAATCACGCCAGCGCTGGCCTGCACATTGGCATCCGCGTTCGTCGCGGTCAGGATCATGTCCCCGCCTGAAGCCAACCGCACGTCGCCCTCCGAACTGCTGACGGAATCCACATTCATCTGCCCGCCGGCGGTCAAGGTGACGCCCCCCGAAGACGCGAAGATCGAGACGGCGGTCAACACCCCGTCGGCAAATCCAGAAATCGCCCCTTTGTCGGACACCACCCTTGTCGCGCCAAGATTGCCGGCCGCTCGCAACAGAATGGCGCCATCCACAGCATGGACATCCGTCGCTGTGAGATCCCCCCGCGACTTGAGGAAAACCACCCCCAGATCGTTGGTCACGCTCAGAAAGTTGACGTCCCCCAGAGCCCCAACAATCACGTCCCCCGCCGCTGCGATCTCAACGCCGCCCGAAACCTTCACATTCACGTCGTCCTTCACCTGGACGACGAGTTTTTCGATCGCGAACTTGTTGGTGACGAATTGGCCGTTCCGGATGGAAACCGTTCCGTCGGTGGTCCCCCAATCCGCCTCAACCCCGGCCGCAAACTCGGGAACGATCCGTTGCCAGACACGGCCGTTTCGGAACTGTTCCGGCCGAGCCAGATCGATCAAAGCATCATCGCCTTTGTAGAGGTACAGTTCATACTCCACGGAAAGCACGTCATCACCACTGGCGCGGGATAACAGTTCTTTTTGATCCAATGGCAGGAGGCCGAAGACTTCCGGATGCGACACCGCAACGGCTTCAGAGGCGTATCCGATGGTTCCGTTGCCTCCGGGCAGCAACAGTACATCCACCGCCGTGATGTTCGAGAATTCCGCATTGCCGGAAGCGCCGTTCAGCAAGGTCGAATGCGGCAGCACGGCTTTCGCGAGGGACGATGAAACGGCGTACTTGGCCTGATCCGGAGAGAGTCCGGCCTTGGATAATTTCGCCTGCAGCAGCGCTCCGATTCCCGATTGACCGCTCGCCCGGAATTCCTCATACACCCCGTCGAGGATCGATCCCGACACCGTACGAAGTGTTACCTTGCCGTTCTCGGATTCGACGGAAGCCGTTGCGCCTTCCCAGAAGTCCGGACGAACCAACAGCAGATCGCCATCGGTTTCGATGAGATGGATGTCACCCTTCGCCAACGCGGCGATCCCTCCGGCCTTCGCAGCACCGGAGTCAACGCGCGCGTTGATGGAACCTTCCAGGGATTGAAGTTCAATCCGGTTGCCACGAATGATCGAGTCTTCGCCCACAAAGCTGATTCCGTGCTTGGCGGTGATCATCACGTCGCCCCCGGTCGTGACGATTTGGCCGATCTCGATGAAGTTCGTCGCGTTGTCCTTCGACACGGCGGTCAGCGTGATGTTGCCTGTCGCCGACACAAAGGTCGGCCCCTTGCCCCCCTCGATGTTCATCGTGACCGATCCCAGGCCGATCACCTGCTCGACATGCCCGAAAACCGCAGCCGTAGGGCTGCTTGAGATCGTGCCGCCTGAACTAAAAGACATGCTCCGCGCGGAAGCCGGTTCTTCCACGGTGCCGGTGAGAACCAGATCTCCAGGTGTGGTGATGTCGAGACCGGGATTGTTCTGCTTCAGGAATTGAATACGAACCGGGTAATCGGCCTTCAGCACGTGGGTGTAATAGTCTTTGACGCCCTGCACCGTGGTCGTGATCGTGCGATAGGTCTTCTGCTTGAGGAATCCGCCACCCTCGGTTTCATTGACGAGCGTGATCGTCGTGTTCGCGTAGTCGCTGTCGTACTTCTTCAAGTCCACATCTTCGAACGTCGCAAAGCGCGAAACATTCTCGACCAATTCCCAGGAACCTGCATCGCTGTAATCCTGGTCGCCGAGATTGATGTCCGCACTTTCGCCGATATAGCGATACACCGGATTTAATCCCGCCAAACTCGAATCGAAGACATTCCGAACCTGACTCACGTTCTGGACAACGTCGACCGTCTCGTCGTTGTAACGAATATACTGCACGCCGTAAACGGCACCCGGCACCCAGGCGGGCAGTCCGTCGTTTGCAGCCGCCGGGAGTTCGGAATCCAAAAGCGGCGTGTTGTCTGTGAACGCAAAATCCGTCGAGATCTTGTTCTCGTCCTTGACCAATGCGTCGGCCTCGAAGAACCCGAAATCGAAGGCCTTGTTCTCATACACCTCCACCGTCGTTTGAGTGGCTTCCTGGCCTTCGGTCCAAAGGTAGTACCTGCCCTGCGCGGGTGTGTAGTAGAATTCGTCCGAAATCTGGTGGGTCTGGGTGGCCCCGTCCGTGTAGGTGATCTTCCCGCCTTCCAAAACACCCTGCGAACGCTGCTCAGTGATGGTTTCGTCTTTGATTGAATAAACAATCTTTTGCAGCGTGACGGAGTCCGTGATGCTGATCTGACCTGACTGACCGCTGTCGAGATCCATGACACCCAGAACCAACGCAAAAGGACTTTCGTTGTTGATCTCCACATGCGGATTACCGTCGGCAACGACCAGCTTTCCATTGCCTGTGCTCAGCATTTGTCCGGTCAGCGTGATCCGCCCCGCCTGAGCCACAAAATCGTCGATCACAATCTGCCCGTTCACCGCATCGAAGTATCCGGAGAGCGTCTGACCGTCATTGGCGACATCCAGTCCGCTCTGCTCAAACAAATCCTTCTCAGCCTGCGTCAATGCGGTCACCCCGCCGGATCCAAAGCTCAGCCCGTTCAGAAGGTTTCCTTCGTCATTGATGAAGGTCGAGGTCCGACCCGGATTGAACGTATTGGCGATGTTCAACGTGACCGAATCGACACCGCTTTGAATCAAACCGTCGATGTTCAGATAACGGGCGGTGATGTTGACACGCCCACGTGTCACAATCCTGGAAAGGCCCCCGTTGATGGAATCCCGGATGCCCGGAACCTGATCCAACGAATTGAACGTGACCAGATTCTGCACCCCACTTTCCGTCCGAACCTGATTCCGGAAGTTCGTATAATCAACGTATTGCCGCGGGTCCGCCAAATGGAACCAGTCGTCCACGTTCAGACTGAAATTCCCGGCTGCCTGAATATCCAGGCTTTCGCCCAGGAGCTGTCCGGTCACGTTGATGCCGCCCTTTTGATTCACCACGCTGATCGGTCCGTTTTCGTTGCGGACCATTCCTGTGACGTAGATGTCCTGCGGAACACCGGCCGGCGCCTGAAGATCCACCCCGTAGGCCGCAAACGTCAGGGAATCCTGTGTGATCGTGATCGTCTTGGGTTGATCATCCAGCACGTTGGTCAGCCTTTGGTTGTTCAAATAAACATTGCCGGGCTCCAGTGAAATCAATTCCCCATCCACCAGCGTCGTGGTCCGATTGTCCTCAACCACCGCATCGTCGACCTCCATCGTGAACGGGGTCTTGTTCAGGATGTTGATCCTGGCCCCCGCACGGGCCGTCACCTGCGAACCGATCAGCGGAGAAATCTCCGACACCGGCGTGCTGTCCGCCTCGATGAAGACCGATCCCGGAATCGCCGTGATCTTGGGTGTGCGAACAAACAAAACATCCAACCCCTTCTTTTCAACTTTAACGTCTGGATTCGCGCTGTTGTCAATCAATCCAAGCTCCTGCATCGCCAATATCACCTCGTCGAGTTGCGCTTGGTACCGGACCACCGCTTCGGCGTTGTTGCCATGACTGACGATCCAGCCCTCGATCTTGGCTTTCTGTTCGCTCAACACGCTTGTCAGGTTCACATAACTGATCACCGGAGAACCGGCCCCAACGGGACGAATGACATAGAACTTGTTGGCCAACGTCGCTTCCAGCGTTCCGGCGGAGTCCCCCGTAAGGTCCAGTTCCAACGTCGCATACTGATACCGCACGTCGGCGCTCAGACCCAATGCGACTTTCTCCTCTGCGCTGAGCAGGGTCCCGATTCGCGAGGGATCCAACTGCTGCACCCCGCTGACCGTCATTGGAAGAATCCGGTATTCGGTGATGTTGTTGATGGCCGCTTCAATCCGGGCGTTTTCACCGATGTTCACAGTGTTGTTCGTGACTCCATCGATGTCGTTGTCGATGTCGGTTCCATACGGAATGAGGGAAATATTGAGGGACATACCCGACTCCTTGGCGGTGTGAATTCCCTCGTGCGTGATCAGACGAACATCGGACAGGGACTGAATCCTGGAGTTCCCGAGCACATCAATTCGATTGTTCTCAACCAGATTGAACGTCGGATCCTGAACCGAGATTCCCGCGAAGGAAAATGCGGTGATATCCGTCCTGGCCGATCCTCCGAGCAAGTTGGGCACGCGGGGCTTCTTCGACTGACCCGCCAGCAGATAAACATCCGCAGCCTTGATCGTGGCGTCTTCCAAACGAATCACCTGACTGGCGTTCAACGTTCCTGTCGCATCCGCCCCCGCTCCTCCGATCGCCGTGGCCGTAAAAAGATTTGCGCTCGGATTCAACCGGGAATCCGACCGGGTGGTCAGGTAAATTTCGCCTTCCGTGTTCTCGAGCGTCGCCCCCTTCACATTGACCTGGGACAGCGTGGTGGCGGTAATTTGAGAATCCCCCAAAGAGATACCGAACCCGGAGACCCCTTCAATCTGCACCGAATCTTTCGCATACGTTTTGACCAGGGTCTCGATATCAAAGACTTTCTTCGCCTTCATCACCGTGCCTTCGCCGATATTCACTTCGGAACCGAGCGGCCTGCTTCCCGATCCGATCGACGTCGTGCTCGTCAACGATGAGAGCGAAGCCAGGCCCGCGGATCCGGAACTCAGGTTCGCTCCTTCCCCGTTCTCCTGATCGCTGAATAGGCTCTTGTTCAGATCGAGGAACGAATTGAGCAGGATGGTGTCCGCCGTGACCGTTGAGTTTCGGCCGACATCAACCACGGACCGGCTCCGCGTTGCGGTGCTCACATAGGCACCGGTTCCCGCCACAAGGCCCAAGGCCAAAGAGTCGCTCTTCGAATCCAGATCCTGCGTTTGGTTCGCCGTCATTTGCAGGGTCTGCACATGGACCGTGTTGTTGTCGCCAAGGATCGCGGAACTGATCACCTCGGCTTCGATGGTGGAAACCGAACCCGCGATGCCGGCCAGCAACCCCGCGCTGCTCGCCTCGGTCTTGGAATAAAACCGGCCCTCTCCATAGGGTTGGATGGTCAGCGACCGGGCCGCGATGACATTGCCATCCTTGAGTCCGGCCAGAATCGAGAAAACACCCTTCACCGTCGCGACGGAGGCACCCACCGAGATGCCGGTGCTGACACTCAGACCGCTCGTTTCAGGCGCCGCGAGCAATCCACCGCCTGTCGAAACCTTGATGTCGTCCGCGGTCACCACCGAGGCATTGGTAAAGGCTTCCAGAACCGGTGCCACCTCCACGCTTGAAACCGTTCCGGCGACAGCCGCCGCGATCAGTCCAAAACTCGCCGCCGTCGCACTGACAACCGGTGTCGCGACGGAATGGCTCATCGCATGCACCAACAAGTCGTTCGTCAGGTGAATCGTGCTTTGATCAATCCAGGAACGCGTTTCGGTGTTCAACGTCGTCCCCGTGACGGCACCGCCGCCCGCCAGGGAAACCCCGAGGCTGAAACTTGCCGACACCGCGGTCGCGGTCGCGCTCGAATCAATGACCGCTTCTTCTTTCGATTCCACCGTCATGACCTCGCCATCCGAACGGATCGTCGCGCCCGCGACATAGGCGTTCACGGAGTTCGCAATCGTGTTGTAGGCCACGGAAACGCTGATCGCCACGGACGCGCCGATCGCGCCGAAGGACGCGGCGACGGAGACCGCCAGCGTCTCGGATTCAATCACCGAGGTGTCGTCGGCAAACACGGTGATGTTGCCGCCCGTCAATACGCCGTTCCCGGCCGAACCTTCGATGAAGGCTTTCACCACCGCCGCGATCTGATTCTCGGCACTGACACCGGCACCAGCCAGCGCGACGCCGATCGCGCCACCCGCGATCGCGACGGATCCGGACAACGTGTTGGCGTGAATGGATTGATCGGACACAGCCCGAACCGTGAGATCGCCCGCAGCCACAACCTCCGAGTTGCGGATGTAAGCCATGATCGGGGATCCTGACAGCCCAAGATTGACCTGCTTCCAATGGTCCCGATCCGAGTAGTCCTGTTCGATCAACCAACTGGCTTCCCGTTCGTCGTCCTCGAAATCGGACGCGAGCAACGTTTCGGAACCGATGTATTCGTAGACATCACCTCCCCGAACCCCGCCGAGAATCTTAACGCGTTTTCCCTGATGGACGGACCCGGGTTCGTGGGCGGTCGTATAATCGTAGCTGGTGGCCGCATCGTCGACCATGCCGATGTAGTTCCGGGCCAGAGCCACGCCGATTGACGCTCCGACCCCAACCGCCCCGCCCGCGGCGGCGATCGATGCCGTCGCGATCACGGCGTCAATGGTCGATTGGTTGTCGGCTGTAATGATCACATCGTCGATGCTCAGCAGCTTGCTCGCGTCCACAAATGCGGACGTGCTGGAAAGAATAATGTTCGTCGCCTGAGCCCCCGCTCCGCTCAGAGCCACACCAACCAGTCCACCGGCCAGCGATGCCGAAGCCGCCGCCGCCACCACGGCAATCGTCGCCTTTTCGTCCGCATCCAGCACGATATCTCCAATGGTCGTGACGACCCCGGTGTCCGCATTGCGGATAAACGATTCGATCCGGCTCGTGATGGTATTGCTGGCGAGCGTCACTCCCACGGACAGGGACACTCCGGCAGCCCCTCCAAAACCCGCCGCAAGCGAAATGGCCAGCGCTGTTGCCGCGATGGTTGATGTGTCATCCGACACCAGAACCACTCTCTGCGCCCGAATGCCCATGGTTCCGTCGCCATCAATGAATGCCTGAACCTCAACCCCGATGCGGTTCTCCACATCCACACCCGATCCGCTGGCGGCGACTCCCGCCGCTCCACCGGCCGCGATCGCACCGGACCCGGCAAGCACAAAGGCACCGATCCGCTGGTTTCCAATCGCCGTCTGGCGGAGCTCACCACCGGCCGTGATGCTCGAATCAAGCACGTAGGCCCGGACGCCGCTCGAGGCCTGCTCTCCGTCCGAGTTGTATCCGATAAAATTCTTCGATATCGAAACACCGATCGACACCCCGACACCGGCCGCCCCGCCGCCCGCAACCGAAACGGAAACCGCCCCGACCACCGCCGCAATCTCCGCTGTGTTGTTGGCACTGAGCAGCACGTCCCCGGCGGTCTGTACGCTGCTGTTTTCGATCGACGCGTTGGTCTCGGTCAAAATCACGTTCCGCGCATACGCACCGGCGCCGCTCACCGAGACCCCGGCTGCACCACCGATCGCGGCCCCCACCGAAGCCGCCACCGAATACGCGCTGATGGAGGTCCTGAAGACGTGGAACTCGATTCCCTGGAGTTCGATGTAATAGGTCCGGCCGGCCTCGGTCACCAATATCCACTCCCGGCCATCGATCACCTTGGACAACCGAACCGCTTCGGAAAGTTCGATGCCGTTCGCATCAAACGCCACACGCACCCCATTCAGAACCGCCTTGTCATCCTCAAGATCCACCGCCGCCTCGTCCAAACCGGTTTCCGAATCGTCGTCATCCGCAACCGAGGCGTCGTCCAGCTGGTCCCTGGTGACACCGGTAAAATTAAAAATATCTTCACCACGGGATTGGGCATTGATCGTGATGTCCCCGATCGTCGCGGCAACATTGCTCGCATCGGAAATGTAGGCGGCCACATGATTCCCGATTTCGTTGTAGGCAAGCGCAATGCCGATGGACACCGCCACCCCGGCCGCGCCCCCCACTCCGGCCGCGACCGATGCCGCACCCGCGATCGCGGAAATCCCGGACGCATCAGCCGCACTCAAATCAATCGCCTGCGCGCGAATCCCGCCGTTCCGGTCGCCCTCGATGAACGCCTTGACGTCCACCTGGATCCGGTTCTCAACACTCACCCCGGCACCGCTCAAGGCCACGCCCGCCGCTCCGCCCGCGCCGATCGCAACCGATCCCGCAAGCACGATCGAATCAATCACCTGCGTCGAGGTCGCCGTTGCGGACAACACCCCGAGGGCATGCACGCTGGAGTTCCGGATGGACGCCTGAACCGGCGTTCCTTCGGCCGAGATGCTGATCAGTTTCCACAACGATTGATCGGCGTAATCCTGCGTATTCAGAAACGTGCCCTCCTCCGTCGTTTCTTCGGGAGTCAACGTTTCATCACCGATGAACTCGTAAACGTCGCCGGCCCGGACCCCGCTCAGGATTTTGACCCGCTGGCCCGTCGTGACATTCGCCGGATCATCATCCGTGGTCAAATCGTACGTGGCGGCGAAATCCGGTTTGTACCCGACGAAGTTTCTGGCAATTGCCAACCCGATCGAAACACCGACTCCGGCAGAACCACCGGCACCGGCCGCGACGGAGGCACTCGCGTTGATGGCATCGATCCTGGATTCGTTTTCGGCTTCCAGCCTCACGTCTCCGGCACTTTGCACGACGCTCCCATCCACATAGGCGTTTGAGCCGCCCAGAATCACATTCTTCGCCTCGGCACCCGCACCGGCGACGGCAACACCGGCACTCCCTCCAAACCCGGCCGCCAGCGCCGCGGCAGCGGCAATCCCATCAATACGGGCTTTCTGCCTGGCGACCAGCTGGACATTCCCGACCGTCGTCGTGACCCCCTGGTCCGCGTTCCGGATCACCGCGTCAATTGCATTGCTGATCGCATTCCTGGCCAGCGCAACACCAATCGACACGGCAACACCGGCCGCCCCACCGAAACTGGCCGCCACCGAGGCGGCACCCGCGATGGATACGATCGAAGAACCGTCAATCGTCAACAACGAGACGGATGCGGCACGAATCCCAGTGGCGCCGTCCCCATCAATGGACGTTTCAACATCCACACCAATCTGGTTTTCCGCATACACACCGGAGCCGCTCACCGCCACCCCGGTTGATCCCCCGGCGGCGATGGCCGCCGAACCCGCCAGGACGACCGCGTCAATCAGCTGGTTGGAACTCGCCGTCAAATTCAAATCGCCTCCCGCATCGACACTCGAATCCAGCAGATAAGCCCGGACCTCCCCGCCCGCCTCATTCCCGGTCGCATCAAACCCGATGAAATTCCGTGCCACCGCAATTCCAATGGAGACTCCCACCCCGGTTGAACCTCCCACCCCGGCGGCCACCGAGACAGCCGCCACAATGGCCGTGATTTCAGAATCATCCGTTGCGGTGAGGATCACATCCGCGGCGCTGGTAACGTCGCTCTCTTCAACAAACGCATTGGTTTTCCGAATGACGTTGTTGATGGCCACAGCCCCACCGCCGCTGATCGCAATCCCCGTGCTCCCCGCAATCGCAACTCCGGCCGAGGCGGCCACGGCCACTGCACTGATGGTGGCTCGAGAGAAGCTCAAAACATCACCGTCAGCTCGGAGAATATAGGTCAAGCCACGACCATTCACCAACATCCAGAGACGGCCCTCTTCAAGCACCGACACTTTCACGTCCGGATCCACGATTTCCCATCGCGTTGTGTCGCTGTAATCCTCCTCACCGAGTTCGATGGTTTCTTCATCACCAAGGAACCGGTAACTCCTGCCTCCGGCCCCTCCATTTTGGTAATCGTTGGAGAGGCGAATCAGATGATCCTCAGCGACCTCCTGAATGCCGTCACTGGTTCGGTAGATCCATTCGGCCGCGATGGTGTCGACCAACGAAAACGTTTCACCTCCTGCCACCAGTGCACCGGTGAGCGCTTCGCGCACCCTGTCATCCCGGGTTTTATCCAAAGCCGCCTCGTCAGCGGAAGTCTCTTCGTCATCGCCATCCTGGGTGCCCGCGTTATCCAATTGATCGGGCGTGATCCCGAGTGCCGACAACGAGGTGTCGAACAACGGCTGGTTGCGCGACACCGCTGTCACCTGAACATCCCCGCTGCGGGTGGTGACCCCGTGGCTGGCATTCCGAACGAACGCTTCGACGTCGCCGGTGATTTCGTTGAACGCGAGGGAAAGTCCAATGGAAACCGAAACACCGGTCTGACCCGCGAGCGAAGCAGCCAGCGATGCCGCTCCCGCGATCACCGAAATCCCCGCCGCTTCATCGGCGCTCACACTCACGGTCTGGGCATTCACCCCACCGACCCGGTCTCCGTCGATGTAGGCTTTGACATCGGTCTTGATCCGGTTCTCCACATACACCCCGGCGGCACTGACGGCGACTCCGGATTGTCCGCTGGCCCCGACTGCCGCTGCGGCCGCCACCACCGTGGCCTTGATGGATCCGGCTGAACTGGCGGTCACGACAAGGTCGCCTCCCGAATCGATGCCCGAGCCCAGGGAAAACGCCTGCACCTGGGCCGCGGAACCCTCCAGGTTCGCCTGTTTCCAGGCGCTTCGATCCCCGTAATTCTGCGCGCTCAGGCTGATGCCTTCTTCGTCCTCGAGCAACTCGCCAATGTATTCGTACACCTCGCCCGTCTGCGGACCTTCGTTGATCAACACAAGGTCACCGGCCACCACCCGGGTCGGCGCGCTCGCCGAGACGTGCTTGGCCTGCACTTCCTTCTCGCGCCAGCCGATCTGATTGCGGGCCACGGAAATTCCGATCGCAACCGCCGGCGTTGATTTGCCGCCGGCTCCCACCGCCGCCGCTACAGCGGACAGAAACGCATCGATCAACGAACGATTGTTCGATGTGATGATAACGTCGCCGCTGGCCCTGACATGGCTGGTTTCCACCGAAGCATTCGCACCGCCCAGGATGAAATTAAACGCGATGGTTCCGCCGCCGCTCACCGCCAACCCGCCCTGGGCGCTCGCAGCCACCGCAACCGCTGTCGCCGTGCCGGTTGAAATGATCTCCGCCTCGCGCTCAACGGTCACCAGAACCCGGCCGTTGAGCGCCTCAACCGGAGCGGCCGCACTGCCGGAATTCCGGATGAAAGCCTCCACATCGCTGCGAATCTCGTTGCGCGCCGCGCTGAAGCCAACCGAGATTCCCTTCGAACTCTTCACCCCGGCAGCCACGGAGAGCGCCGTGGCGCTTACTTTGGCGTTGATCGAGGAGGCATCGGTGCCTCCCACCGCAATGTCGCCGTTGCCCGCCCGCACCACCGCGCCGTTCACGACCGTGGCGCGCACATCCGTGCTCACCTTGTTCATGGCAATCACCGGAGCGACCGTGATCGAATCGCTCCCTCCGAGGCCGACGCCGATTGCGGTGGCGGCATTTTCGATATGCGCCCGAATATCCGCCGTTGATTCCGCCAAAACCGAAATACCCCCGGCTGTCTCAATGGAAGTACCGTCCGCTGCCGCCAGAACGCGCGAGGTGTTCTCCGAACCAATGCTGGTTCCAAACAGCGCATCCACCGTGTTGAACAGGAAATTCTGGGCATCCCACCCGATGGTGTTGAAGGCCAGTACAATTCCGATCGCCGTGTCCCCGGAAACCGAACTTGTCACAACGGCAACGATCCGTGCGCTGTTCGAGGATTCGAGCACGAAATCACCTTCGTTGCCGGTGATCACGCTTCCGTTCGTGATGAGCGCATCGGCGCTGCTCAACACCAGGTTCGTCGCGATCACGGCATTCACTGCCGTGGCCGATCCCCCCGTCAGCACGCTGCCCGCACTCGCCTCTACCACACTCGAATCCTTCGCAAGAATATTCGGGGTCTGCGACGCCTGGACAACCACATCGCCCGCGGCGGTGAGGTCGATCTCCCGGACATGGCTCAGAACCGAACTCCGAACATCGTTGCGAACAATCAGCCCGCCAAAGGCACTGGCACTCGAACTCAGAAGACCAAGTCCGGGCAGATATTCCGATACATCGATGCCCGAGTCATCCTGCCACCGGGAACTGTCCGAATAATCCTCCAACGCCAGATCCACGCCCGCTTGATCGGCACCGAGGAACGTGTAGGATTCCCCCGCAGTACCGGTCACCCGTTTCCACAGGGCGGTGTCACTGAAATCCTGCTCGCCGAAATCGGGGGAAACCAGCGCTTCGCTTCCTACAAACTCATACACGTCACCCGCCGTGCCGCCACTCTCCGTGTGCTCGAGGAGAATCCGGTCTCCGGCACCGACCAACTCCGGAAGATCGAACGTTGTATACTCGTGGGAATCGAGCAGTACGATGTCGCCCGTCTTCAGATCCCGCACTCCGGACCGGTCGGTATAATCCAATCCGCGTTCCGCCTGGACCGCGTTCTTAATCAGGCTCACACCGGTTCCCAGCACATCCGCACTCGACGCCGATGCCGTGGACACCAGATCGCTGACAGCCAGGATCGAGTTTCGGTCCTGCGCGAACACGGTCACTCCCGAACCCAGTGCCGTCAGGGGAAGAACGTTCCCGCCGGATTCAACAGTCGCACGGGTCTGAGTGCTCACCAGATTGCTGGCGAGCACCACGCCCACCGCCAGGCCGGAAGCTCCCTGGAGGGACGCCGAAACCGAATCGGTCGTGTTGCTGATCTTCGCCCGGATCACCGCCTCGGACTCGGCCAGCACGGACACCCCTCCCGCCGAGCTGACCGGAGTGTCCACGATCGCGCCGCTCACAAGCGCCGGATCCTCGTCACCCAGGAGCGAATCCCCGAGCAACGCGTCGATGGCCTGATACAGAATATTCTGAGCCTTCCACCCGATGGTATTAAACGCCAGAGTCACAGTGACCCCGGTGCCGCCACTTGTGGTTGAGTTGAGCGTCTTGGCATTGATGACGGAGGAGTTCCTTCCATTCACCACCACATCCCCCGCGGTGGTGGTTACTTCGCTGTCCTGGATCAGCGCCCGACCGTCGCTGAGAATCAGATTGGTCGCGATCGTCGCGTTCACCGCGAGGTCTGTCCCGTCACCGAAGGCGCTGCCTCCGGAGGATTCCGCCGTGCTGTCCGCCGTGGCTTTGATCACCGCGGATTCAAACCCATCGACCTCGACCGACCCCGCTGTCAGAGCCGCATTACGAACAAAGCCTTCGACCTGCGAGCGCACATCATTGCGAACCACCAAACCTCCGATGGCAATCGCGTCCGACGAAGTCAGATTGATCTGGGGCACCACATCGGTGGGTGTTTCCGCATACCAGAACCCAATGTCACTGTAATCCTGGGAGGCGAGATCCACCGGACCATCTTCGCCCATGTACCGGTACGTATCACCGGGTTCTCCACCCAGATCATGATCCTCAGCCACCCGGACCCGACTTCCAAACCCGATGGTTTGAAGCCCGTCTTCGGAATAAAAATCGACATCCTCGTAATCGGTCAGCGCGTTCTTGAGAACGTTCACGCCGCCGTCGCTGCTGGTCACCGATGAGGCCACCAGTTTGACATTGGAATAAACCCCGGAGGAATCGTCCGCGATCACGCTGAGATCTCCACCCGCCTGAACAACGCCCTGTGTCTCGGATGCATAATCGATGTGCGCATCCACCCGGCTGCTGACCATGTTGCTGGCCAGCACCGCGCTGGCAGCGGCACCCGACGCCCCAAACAGGGCGGACGCCACCGAATCCGCAGCGTTGCTGACGGTTGCGTTCACCTGTTCGGAACCCAGGGCCCGCACCATGAGATCCCCACCGACCACCAGTCGCGTGTTCTCAATCGTCGCCGTCACCAGGGCCGGCTGCTCGGTTCCAATATCCGTCCCGATCAACGCGTCAATCGCCGCAAACAGAATATTTTGAGCCTGCCATCCGATGGTGTTAAAAGCCAGCGTGACGCCAACCGCCTGACCACCGCTCGAGGTTGAGCTCGTGATCCGCGCGTCGATTCCCGATTCATTGCTGGATTCAACCACCACTGCAGCGGTTCCGTTCGCTGTGACATCGCTCCCGGTAATCGTCGCTTCCGCGGTGCTCAGAACCAGGTTGGTCACGATCGTCGCGTTGACCGCAAGGGACACTCCTGCTCCGAACGAACTCGGGCCGGTGGCCGAGGAAACACTTTCGTCGCTTGCCGAGATCAGGGCCGATTGATCAGCGTGCACCCGCAGTCCGCCACCCACCGTCACCGTCGCGTTGTCGATGTTGCTGTTCACCTCACTCCGCACATCGTTGCGCACGACCAATCCACCCACCCCAACGGAAACAGACGGCGTGAAGTTTGCAAAACTGACCAGCAGATTCTCGGCATTGGTGCCGATCACCCGTTTCCATCGCAGGGTATTGGTGTAGTTCTGGGTCCCCAAATCCCAACCCGCATCCGCGCCGATGTAGAGGTAGGTCGCTCCGGTCACCCCGCCGGCGCTGTGATCGGACGCCACCCGCACCCGGTCATACTTCTTGATGGAACGTGACCCGGACTTGCTGCTGAACTTGATTTCTTCAGCCATCGAGTCGATCAACCGCCCCACCAGACTGCCGACCCCGGCGTTGGTCGTGCTCGAAACGGCTTTGACCCGGCTTTCCGAATCAATCCCGGCGTCGTCGGTTGCATGCACCAGAAGCGCGCCCCCCACCGCCACCGCACCCCGATCCCCGGCGTAATCAATGAATGCTTCGGAGGAACTGCTCACCAGATTGCTCGCGAGCACCGCGCTCACGCCGATCCCGCTCGGGTTAAACAGAGAGGAAACCGAGGCCGTCGCGCTGTTCCCCACGCTGGATTGAATCTGCGCTGCGGAATCCGCCGTCACGCTTAAGTCGCCTCCGAGATTCAGAGCCGTATCGATGATCGTCGCGGTCACCGTAGCCGGTTGTTCGTCCCCGATGGAGGTTCCCAACAGGGCGTCAATCGCCTGAAAGAGCACGTTTTGAGATTTCCAGCCCACGGTGTTGAACGCGAGCATTGCCCCGACGCTGTTGGCATCGCCGCTGAGCACGGACTGTGTATCCGCATTGATGATCGAGCCGTTCTCAGCCTGCACGCGCACAGCCCGTTGCTCGACGGTCAGGGTGCTTCCGACCACCGTCGCCAGCGCGCTGCTGAGCACAAGGTTGGTCGCAATCGTTCCGTTGATGGCCAGTGACGTCCCCGCACCAAAGGCACTCGCGCCGGCCGCGATTGCCGTGCTGTCCACCACCGCATGGATCGTCGCGGATTCGATGGCCTCCACACTCAATCCCAGGGCCCGCACATCTGCGTTCCTGATGAATCCCTCCACCTCGCTCCGGACATCGTTCCGCACCACGACGCCCCCGACCGAAACCGAGTTGGCCGAGTTGAAGCTGATTCCATCGGGAATCACCGTGGTGTCGGACACTTCCAGCCAGAAATCCTGATCACTGTAATCCTGGCCGGACAAATCCAGGACATGCAATTCGCCCAGGTAGCGGTAAACAAGGCCGCCAACACCTCCGCTGGCATGGTCATCGGCCAGCCGAACCGTCTGGCCAAAGGCGATCTCAGTGGATCCTGATCCACTGAAGAAATCAGCTGGAACGGTTGATCCGGACAGCTGATCCAGAACCGTGCGCCCCCCATCGGTGGATGTCATCGCCGAGGAAAGCAGCTTGGCGTTCGAGAAAACGCCGGAAGTATCCAGGGCGGACACATCAAGATCGCCACCCGCATCCACCCCGCCCTGCCCAGAGGAAAACTCGACGAACGCCCGAACCCTGCTGCTCACAAAATTGCTGGTCAACACACCGCCCACGGACATTCCCTTGGCACCGAACAAGCCCGAAGTTTTCGATTCAGCGGCGTTGCTCACGGTTGCGTTGAGCAGGGTCTCGGATTTGGCGCTCACCAGCAGGTCGTGTCCGGAGTTGACCGCTGCATCCCGGATGTAGGCGGTGGTCGCGGAAGGCACTTCGGTTCCGAAGCTCGTTCCCAAAAGTGCGTCCAGCGCCGAATGCGCAAAATCACCGGGGTCCCACCCTATCGCATTAAACGCAATGGCCGGCCCGATCGTCGCGTTCGAACCGGTCAGTCCGGTACCGCCCGCGGCCGTGATGCCGGTTCGCGAATCGATGGCGGATCGATCGATGGCATGAACCCAGACATCGCCACTGCCTTCGGTTGTCACCGTTCCGCCCTCGATGATGGCCCGGGTATTTCCGAGGACGGTGTTCGAGGTGTACACCCCCGTCAGATTGATCGAGGCACCAGCCGGCAGTGTGCCGGTCAGCGTGATGGTTTCGGTCCGACCTACCACCTGAAGGTCGCGTTCTGCAAAAAGATCGAGGTTTCCGCCACCCGAGACATGGACGGTTGAACCGGTGATCTGGGCCGAGGCGTTCCCCGAAAACCAGTTCCGGGCGGATGCCATGCCGATCGCACTGGAGGAAAGCGCACCCAGATTCAGGTTCCGCCCCACTGATGCCGCCCTCAGCCCGATACCATCCGAGGCGGAAACAACGGCACCACCGGCCGCTGCCGAGAGCGTGCCTGCCGTCACCACGGCCTCCGTATCACCGGACACCTGATTCCGGGCATCCGTGCCAGCCACTCGATACTGGGTTTCCCTCAGGGCACGGATCGAAACACTCCCGGCGGTGATGGTGGCCGTGTCGACCTTGACCCGTGCCGTATCCAAAACCTGGTTCACCGCATCGCCGCTCGAGTTTTCGAGGTCGACATCCCCCCGGGTCACGGCATCCACCACCACCAACGCACCGGTCAACTGCGCTCCCGATCCGATCTCCACCTCCGCCAGAGACGACGAATCCAGGGTGAGGGTGGAGTTTGAAGCTCCAGAAACCAGAATGTCCCGGATCACTTCCGCATGCAGGGTGATCGATCCAGTGGTGCTGATTCCCCCGAGAACGCTCACCCGAGCCGAACGGGCAGGCAATCCAACCACCGAGGTGATCTGGCTCAGGTCAGCCGAAACCGAGTTGAAGGTCACATCCCCGGAACCCGAAACCGTGACTCCGGCGGGAACTACGATTATTTCGACTTCAACGGTCAGGTCGGTCGCACCCAGATCCAGGGTACCAAGCGTCAGGGTATCATTGCCCTCCAACCCGCGGATTGTCAGGGAATGGGTCGGGGCCGGAAACGTGATGGATTCAAAGGTGGAACCGGCCAGGGTCAGGCTGCCTGCCGCGTCCGAGGTGAGGGTGGCGTCCGAATCATCGGATGTGCTCAAGCCGAATACCCGGTCGCTCACACTGCTGTTGTCCACAATCGGTTCGAGTCCGGTGTAACCAATCCGGGTGCCGTCCAGTTCGATCGAACCGTCGGTCGCATTGATCACCTCATACCTCGAGGTCTCAAAGCTTCCCCCTTGAATCACCAGCTGATCCCCGGTCCGGGTCTGTTGCGCTCCACCATGGTAAACCAACCCGCCAACCGGGATCGGATCGCCCGAACCAAAATCGACCGTCAGGGTATCGTCCCCGACCGATCCATTGACCTCCAAAAATTCATAACCGCCTCCCACCACCATCACCGACTGAAAACGATTCCGCCGTTCAGTCAACCCTTCGGAAACCACCACCGGAAGCGAACGATCCGAAATTAGGATTCCTGATTTTTCTGAACCCGCTGAAATTGTCAGATCCAGATTCTCCACTCCGGTCGCGTCGATCCGCAGGGTGCCGTTCTGGAAAGAAACCACCAGCGGTCGAACCGCCCTCAGGGTGTAACCTGAATCGGTGATCTCGGGAAGCAGGAACAAACCGCCACCGATGTCCAAACCATCAAATTCCGAAAAGTCCCCGCTGAGTGCGTCAAAGGAAAGAATCTGAAAAACGTCGCCCTCGGAAGGAACAAACCCGTTGATGAGCGAAACCTCCAGTCTGCCGTCCAGTGTCAGTTGCCCGGAAACATTCAGCTGATCATAACCGTCACCGACAGAGCTCTGATCGGCCGGATGCAGACCACCAAGTTCGATTTCCAGGATTCCTGTTTGTGTGAAGTCCCCCGTGTGATGGATCACCCCCGGCGAGTTGCCCGGGCTCAAAGTCCCGCGATTCAACAGTTCTCCGAAACTCGAACCACTCCCTTTAAGAACATCCCCAACAGCGAATTCAGAGACTCCGTGCCCTGATAAAAAGCCTGAAAAACCCTCCCTTTCGAAATACAGCCCCGACAAAACAGGTACGTCACCCTGACCCCCCTGATCCAGAGCAGAGTTTCCATCCGTCGCAACATCCGCATTAGCAGACAAATCTGCAATAAACACAGCGTCCGGAGGACCGTTGGCCGCTTTCAGGGTTTGCACCAACTGATCTGCAACCGTGGATCCGAGGTCAATCGTCCCCGCGGTTGAAAGTCCACTCTCCTCCTGGTCGTCCTGATCCAGCGACCCGTTCATGACTACGGTTTCCGTCACCTGCGCTTCCAGACTTTCGAGGGCAACGGAGTCATCCGCCAAAGTCTCATCCTCCACCTCCGGAGCACGGTCGGTCGCGGGTGAAGGCACAGGAATCAGGATTTCTTCAAGGTCACCGGGTATCATCCCGAACCCATCGTCCTCCCCCTGCACTCCTGAAAACTCCTCAACGACCTCCTGGGAATCAATCGCCGAAGGACCGCTCTGGGACAATGCAAATCCAAGATCCGCCGAAAGCAAAAGCCTCGGCTCAAGCGCTTCTAAAGCGAATTGATTCTGTGTTGAAGGACGCATCTAAATTCTTAAAAACCCTAAGGATAAGAACGCTGCTGCGGAAATGAATAGCACTTTGCAAAACGATGACCAGAAAAAACGAAAAAAAAACACCCCCTTTTCAGGGGCAGGAAGAGGCCCACAGAATCAACAAGTGATTAGCCCCTCTTATCCTAATGTCAGCTATCGAAGCCACCGCGCACCCCACTGCCATTCGTTTAAGGCGCGGAGATGTCCTCGTTGAGGATTTCGAGGTTCCTCATGGCTTGCCGTTGAACGGATCGGGATCCTGACGGGAGTGAGTGGGCTTGCATCTTCGGGCAGGACCAAAGCGGCGTCGGCGCTGCGCTCTGCCGCGCGCACTCCAAAACACCACCGGGGACCGGGGAAGGTGGCGCGAACCGTCCCGGTGAGCTTCCAATGCAGCCCACCCTCCCGATCAACCCCGGCTCAGCGAGGACGCTTCGCCCTACCTCCGGGGG
>JAIPJX010000137.1 GCA_021733945.1 Verrucomicrobiota bacterium
AACCGCTTGTCGGCTCATCGGGACGGGTTCGCCCTACCCTCCGAATAGCTTAAACGAATGGCAGTGGCGCGAACCGTCCCGGTGAGCGGTTTCGGCGGATTGGTTTCGGACGGGGCCCGGCTCAGCGAGGACGCTTCGCCCTACCTTCCCCCCTCCTGGTTCAGTTCCGGTCCACGTTGGTCGGGTTCGCAAAGGGAGGTTTGTCGAATGTCGATCCATCGCCCGTGACGCGTGGGTCCTGGGTGCGGCGCAGCTCGTTCAGGAGCTCGTGGTTGAGTTGTTCCCGGATCGATTGATACCGCGTGTCATTCGCGACGTTCGATACCTGATCCGGATCGTCCGACAGGACGTAGAGTTCTTCCCTGGGGCGTTTGCCAAAGGCCCGCTGGTAGTAGGCTGCCCATTCGGGATCGGACCGGTGCGCCACGAGCCATGCCTTGGTCGGACTCGCATCGAAATCCATGAAGCTGATCATTGTGTTTTCAGTCAGGGCTTCCTGACCCGGGGCCTGGTTTTCGGTCAGGTTGTAGGGGTTGCCCATGGGCCATCGGTCCGGTTTGAAATTGATGATGTACAGGTAGTCTTTGGTTCGCAGAGCCCGGTGCGGGTAGGGCATGGATTCATCCCGCGCCGCGGCGACATGGCGTTCCCGCCCGGTGATCACCCAGGTCCGGGTGGGGTCGACCAAACCGGATTGGCTGGATCGGAGCACGTTCACGACACTGCGTCCGGTCATTTCGCTGGGGGGCGGCACGCCGCCCGCTTCGAGAAAGGTCGGAGCCAGATCCATCAGGTTGACAAAGTCGTCCACAATCCGCCCACCGGGCGCGGCACCCCAGCGAATGGCCAGGGGGACACCCACTCCAAAATCGTAGAGATTGCATTTCCCGTTCGGGAACCCGGGAGCACCGTGATCTCCGCTCACGACGATCAGGGTGTTGTCGAGTTCCCCCAGTTGCTCCAGCCTCTCGAGGAGCAGACCCAGAGCTGCGTCGAACGCCTGGATCTCGCCAAAATAATCGGCCAGGTCCTCACGCACTTCGGGAACATCGGGCAGGAACTTTGGCAGTTTTCCCTTCAGCCGATCCGGGTCAATTCCCCAAAGTGCCTTGCCTGATCCCCTGGTCCATTTCCGGTGCACGAGTGTCGGTCCGAACCAGTAGCAGAACGGTTCGTTTCCTTTGCGGTCCCGCAAAAACGCCTCGAAATTCCCGGTCACTTCCTTGTACAGATCCTGCTTGGCAGCCGGAATCGTCAGGCCGTCGGCGACCATGGCGGTTGCGTTTTGAGAAAACTGATTAAACCGGCTTCCCGCCTTCTCGTATTCGAATTGTTTTCCCCCATACGGCGCGTCCACCGGAGTGCCCGGACTCCAAACCTTGTAAGTCTGACCGATGTGATAGCCGGCTTGTCTAAGGAGCAGCGGGAAGGAGGGAATGCTGTCGTCCCACTGGGCACCCTGCAGGATCGCGGCAAGGCCGGTTCTCCAGAAATACTGTCCGGACAGAAGAGAGCTGCGGCACGGGGTGCAGGAGGGTGCGGTTACGAATGCGTTCTTGAAGAGAATTCCTTCCCGGGCCACACGGTCAAAGTTCGGCGTCTGCACGACGCGATTGGCGCTGTTTTCGTTCTCGATCTTTCCATACGCGCTCGCATGCCGTCCCCAGTCGTCGGCGAATGCGAACAGGATGTTCGGACGCCGGTGTGCGCCTTCGGTGAGGGCGGGCAATGCAACCAGCGCAATCACGAGGCGAAGGGCTCTCCCGGCATGTCGGACGGTTGGTGCAACGAATCGAGATCTCATCGGTTCACCCAGTCTGCCTGCTGCGGCCCCAGGTTTCAATCGTTCTCTCGGGCCGGAAAACGGCCGGTTGGTTTTTCCTCAACTTCGGGATCGGGAAGAGGTGTATAAGTAGGCCCTTTGGCTCGCCCTCCAGGCATAATTCGTTGCCCTTGACCCGGGGGAGGGGTGGCAGGGAAGGTGGCACGAACCGTCCCGGTGAGCGGTTTCGGCGATTGGGTTTCGGCCCGGCCGTGGCTCAGCGGGACGCTTCGCCCCACTGCCATTCGTTTAAGAACTGAAATGGTAGGGCGAAAACTGAAAATGGTAGGGCGAAAACTGAAAACGGTAGGGCGAAGCGTCCCGCTGAGCCGCTCAACTCACTTTCGCTCAACCGCTTGTCGGCTCACCGGGACGGATTCGCCCTACCCGCCGAATAGCTTAAACGAATGGCAGTGCGCTTCGCCCTTCCGTCGTTGGGATGGGGGTTGCTGGTGGTTGGTTTGCGGTGATCACGAAAACCTCAACCTGTGTGCCGCTGGACCGCAGCGAAAGGGTGTTTGACGGAGTGGGGTGGTTTCCGCATTCTCTTGTTTCATAGCCCGACCTGTCGCTTTTTTGAGGCTTTTATGATGCCCCGTGCCCAAAATGTTCTGTCCTTTCGCGCTCGTGCCGGGGGGGGTGCCCCTCCGGTGTTCTGCGTTTTACGGAACTTCACCCTCGGAGTTCTTCGCATTGGAGTGGAAAGTTGGATTCTCCTCCTGATTGGGATGGTCTCCGGACCGTGCATTGCGGCGCAGGGCGATTCGTCCGACCCGGCCCTGCGTCAATCGGTGGCATCGCTCGTCCAGCAGTATTGTGTCGAATGTCACAGCGACAAGAAGGCCAGGGGGGACGTGAACCTGGAGTCAATGCTCGGGAGATCCGCGTTTGCCGCTGACTTTGAATCCTGGGAACGGGTGGTGCAGATGCTCGAGGAAGGCGCGATGCCGCCCGAGAAAAAGCCCCAGCCGGAAGATTCACAACGGCGTCTGTTGATCTCGGTGCTCCGGGGCGAACTGGAGCACGCTGTTCAACGGGATGCCGGGGATCCGGGGCGCGTGGTTTTGAGACGACTCACGAGTGCCGAATATGCGTACACGATCCTTGACCTGACCGGACTCGCTCTTGGCCTCGAACAGTTGCTCGCCGGGGATGCTGTCGGAGGGGAGGGGTTTTCCAACGTCGGTGATGTGCAGTTTGTGCAGGATTCGACGGTGGAGCGGTACCTGGATGCGGCGAAACGGGTGGCTTCGCATGCTCTGATCGGAGCCGGGCCGTTGCAGTTTTATCCAGATCCCGGTCGGACAGGGCAGGAGCTCTCGGCCATTCAACGCATCCAGGCCATTTATCGCAGGCACGGATTTCGGACGGGTGCCGGAGAAGGCGCGGAAGCATTCGGGTTGGAACGGTATCCCAGGGCGTTTTATGCGGCATGGCGGTATCGCTTTCGTCATGACCTGAAAACCGACGGGGTGACCCTGCCGGAGCTGGCGGCACGCGAGCGCATTGAACCCGGATTCCTGGAGCATGTGTGGAACGTCCTGAACGATCAGACCATCCGGTTTCCCGCTTCGGAGATCGTCTCCCGATGGCAGGCATTGCCGGGTCCGGTATCGGGAGAAGAGACGACTGGCGAGCCGAAGATGCGCGCGGCCTGCGATGATGTGTACCGGCTGCTTCGTGAATGGCAGGCAGCACTCGCCGTGAACTCAAGCGATGACGAAGAATCTCCCGTCCTGACCGAAGGCAAGTTTCGTCCCTCGCTGTCCCATTCGTTTCGCGTGCGGGTGGACTGGGCTCCTGGAGCGCGCGAGGCGAACCTGCTTCTCTCGGTGACTCCGGTCGACAGGGACTCCAACCCTGTGGTGGTGTGGAAACAGCCCCGAATATCGTTTCGCAAACAGGATGCGGGACGTGCTCCGCCCCGGCCCTTGAAAGAGCTGATTTCTGAAGAGACGGCCCGGCGATTTGGATTTGGCAGTGATGCCGGGGGTGCGGACGTCGGTCCGGAGGATTTCTTCACACGAGGAGCGTTTGATTGGTCGGTTTCGATTCCTGTGCCGGAGGGGAGTGCGTCCGCGCTGCTGACGGTCGACGCGAGGTTGGATCCCGGGCAGGGTGATGCCGGTCCGGTGCGGTGCGTGATTTCAGATGGCATTGTGGAAGGAGAAACCGTGGCGTCCACGGGTGCGTCTTCCGCACTTTTGGCAGACCCGGATGGCGCTGAAATCGCCGCATGGACGGCAGGAGCGGATGAGTTCGCGCGGAAACTGCCGCAGGTGTCGCATCGCGAACCGGCCCCTTCGGACCGGGATCCGATTCCGGCACCGTTCGACAACACCTACAACACGCCGGAACGAAACGCGTTTCACTACGATATCAAGTACCATCGGGACGACCGGTTCTTGACCGAGCATTTGCTCGGGCCGGATGCCCGGGAGGCATTGGAGCAGGCATGGGCCGATTTGCTTTCTTCGTTCGATTATTACGGGAACTATCTGAGGTTTGTGGCGAAAAAATTCGAGATCGATCTGGATGGGAAAAGCCTGGCGGATCTGACTCCGGAATGGATTGAATCGCTGGTCGGGGAACCTCGGTCCCATGTCCGGAGGTTGCACGCGGAGCATGGGCGAATGCGGGATCGATTGGCGGCGGCCCGGGCCGGGCACGTGGACCAGGCCATCCGGTGGGCCGCTCGCGCGTGGCGTCGGCCGCTGTCCTCTGCTGAAGAAGGTCGATTGCGATCCTTTTATCGGACTCTGCGCGACGAAGCCGGGATGGACCACTCTGAGGCGGTCGGCGGGTTGCTGGCCCGGATCCTGATGGCACCCGCGTTTTTATACAAGATCGAGAGTCCCCGGGACGCCGATGGAATTGTTCCGTTGACCGACTGGGAGCTTGCCAGTCGTCTGAGTTATTTCCTCTGGTCCTCGCTGCCGGATGCCGAGCTGATGCGCGTGGCTGCGGTTGGTGAACTGCGGGATCCAGACGAACTGGTGCGGCAGGCGCAGCGCATGCTCCGCGATCCGAAGGCACGACGGATGGCGGCCGAGTTTTTCGGGCAGTGGTTCGGGTTCTATCGTTTTGATCAGTATCGCGGAGTGGACACGGGGCGGTTCCCCGAGTTTACCGACCGGTTGAAAGGAGCGATGCACGATGAGGCGATCTCGTTCTTCGAACATCTGGTGCGGGAGGATCGACCTGTGGACGAGATTTTGTTTGCGGACCATGCATTCTTAAACCGGGAACTGGCAAAGTTCTACGGGGTGGATGGTGTGAATGCGCCAACCAACGGGCTGGCACGGTTTGAAGGCGTTGGCCGGTTCCGGAGGGGTGGCTTGCTTCAGCTTGGCGCGGTTTTGACGGTGACCTCGGCACCGCTGCGCACCAGCGCCGTCAAACGCGGGGATTGGGTCCTGCGTCGGGTGCTGGGCACCCCGGTGCCAACGCCGCCCGCCGACGTCGGTTCCATTCCGGCGGACGACGTGCTCGGTGACGGAAAAACCGTTCGGGAACGGCTGGAAGCTCATCGGCGTGATGTCTCGTGTGTCAACTGTCACTCCCGCATGGATCCCCTTGGGTTTGCCCTGGAACATTTCGATCCGATCGGGCGATGGCGTGACACCTACCGGGATGGAAAGGAAATCGACGCTTCGGGAACATTGAACGACGGAACCGAGATCTCCGGTCTCGAGGCGTTGCTTGGATACCTGGGCGGTCGGAAGCATGTCTTTCGGCGGAATCTCTGCGTGAAACTTTTGGGTTATGCTTTGGGACGGAGCGCGGCCATTTCGGATCGGCCCTTGATCGAGCAGATGACCGGGGGAATTGAAGCCGATCCACGATTTTCAAGTCTGGTGATCCGGATTGTCACCAGTCCACAATTCCGAACCCACCGTGGGAATCCACCGGATACGGAGCGCCCGCACCAGACCTCGTTTCAGACAAAGGACCCGACGCCATGAACGCAGCCAATAGTCCCTCCTTCAAACAGCCTGTTTCCCGCAGAACATTCCTCCGCGGCACCGGCATCGCCCTGGCGTTGCCCTGGCTCGAATCTGTATCGGTGCGATCGGCCGAATCCGGCAAGAAGCTGGGTGCACCGGCGGTCAACGATAAACCGCCCGTCCGGTTTGGCTGCCTCTATTTCTCGAACGGCGTGGAGCCGGTGCATTGGTGGGCCAGGGGTGCGGGTGCGGACATGGAGATTGGCCCCGGGCTTGAGCCGATGAAGCCGTTCCGGGAAGACATGGTTTTCCTGCGCGGCCTCTACAACCAACAGGCTGCCACACATCGGAGTCCCCATCTCGGGAGGATTCCCAACCTGCTCTCGGGTGCCTGGGTCAGCACGGATCAGAACGATATCCGTGCGGGCCGGACCATGGACCAGGTCATGGCGCAGGAGATCGGGCGACAGACGGCCGTGCCCAGTCTGATCCTGGGAATCGAACCGACGGAACTGCGGTTGGAGGATGGGTTGTCGATGCTCTACGGCTCCTGCATCTCCTGGGCTTCCGATACAAAACCGGCGATGAAGGAGATTTATCCGGCGCGGGTTTTCGATCTCCTGGTGGGGGATGGCAATGGGCGTCGGTTGGACCGGAGCATTCTCGATCAGGTGCTCGGCGATGCCAACAGTCTGAAGAATCGGGTCGGACGGTCGGATCGGGAAAAACTGGACGAATACCTGGAGTCGATTCGCGATGTGGAGACGCGGATTGAGCGCGCCGCGCGCGACGAACGACTCGAAGGATGGCACCCATCGCTGACGGAGCCCAGCATGGAGCGACCGGCGGAACGCCTGCCGCAGAACGTTCCGGAACATATGAAACTCATGCTGGACCTCATCGTCATGGCGTTTCAGATGGATAAAACGCGGGTCGCCACCTGCATGTTGAACAACGATCTGTCCCAGATGAATTTCGGTTTTCTGGAGGGGGTCCAGGGGAGTCTGCACCTGGATCTGACTCACAACGGACGCGACCCCGTGCGGGAGGCGATGTATCTGAAAACAAACCAGTATCATACTCAGCAGATGGCCTATCTGGTCGGCCGGATGAAGGCGATCGATGAGGGCGGGCAATCGCTCCTGGATCATTCGTTGCTCCTGTTCTGTTCGAACCTGTTGGACGGTGACCGTCATCAGGCCGATCAGATGCCCATGATTCTTGCGGGCAGGGGTGGAGGGTCGTTGACCACAGGCCGTGTGCTGGATTATCTGGATCAGGGAGACGAGAACCGGCGCGCGTGCAGCCTTTATCTTTCTCTCATGGATCGTATGGGAGTAAACCTTCCGAGTTTCGGCGATGCCACCAGCCGACTGGCCGGTATCTGACGAGGCAGCGCGAATGGCCCGGTAAGCGGATTCTGCGATTCGGTTTCGGACGTGCCGCGGCTCAGCGAGACGCTATCCCTGCCGCCATTCGTTTAAGCTATTCGGAGGGTAGGGCGAATCCGTCCCGGTGAGCCGACAAGCGGTTGAGCGAAAGTGGGTTGAGCGGCTCAGCGAGGACGCTTCGCCCTACCGCCGTGGGGGCATGGAAGGTGGCACGAACCGTCCCGGTGAGTGGTTTCGGATTGAAAGACTGGTTATTCGCTCTGGATACCCTATTTTGGACCTGCGCGTGATGGGGAATATAAAGAAGAACGGATTCAGGCAGAAACTCGGGTTCGGGTTGGCCGTGATGGCGTTGATTGTTTTTCTCGCCCTTCCGAAACCCGAAGGGCTCTCGGCCGATGGATGGTGGACGTTCGCCGTTGGGAGCATCATGGCATCGCTCTGGATGACCGAAGCAGTGCCGATCGCTGTCACTGCCCTTCTGCCCCTGGTGCTTTTTCCTTTGCTGAAGATCGAGGCGTTTTCCCAGGTGGCGGTGAATTACGCTCACAGCAACATCTTCCTTTATATGGGCGGGTTCTTCATTGCGGTGGCGATGCAGAAATGGGGGTTTCACCGCCGGATCGCTCTGAGACTCCTGCTGGTGATCGGTTCCAGTCCGCGGCGAATCGTGCTCGGATTTATGGTCGCCACGGCCTTTCTGTCGATGTGGGTGTCGAACACGGCCACAACCCTGATGATCTATCCGATTGGACTGGCTGTGATTGTGGCTGTGATGGAGTCCGATGCCCGAGGAGTGTCAGACGAACGAAATCGAGCGTTCCGCACCGCGCTGATGCTTGCGATTGCCTATTCGGCGAGCATTGGAGGGATCGCAACCCTGATCGGCACGCCCCCGAATCTTGTGTTTGCGAGTGCGGTGGCGCGGCTGTACCCGAAAGCCCCGCCGATCAGTTTTATGAACTGGTTTCTGGTGGGGATCGTCCTGACCGGATCCCTCCTGCCGATCGCATGGGTGGTGCTCACACGGGTGGTGTTCAAGGTCGACAACGGTCCGGTCGCCGGCGGGCACCTGGCAATTCAGGAAGCCTTGCGGAAGCTGGGTGCAATGGGTCGGGGAGAAAAGATGGTGGCGGTGATATTCAGTCTGACGGCCCTGGCCTGGGTAACCCGGGGTGATCTCGTTCTCGGTGAAATGACCGTGCAGGGCTGGGCGACGCGCTGGGGTTTGAGCGATACCGTCAACGACGCCACGGTGGCGATGCTCGCGGCGTGCCTGTTGTTTATCCTGCCGGTGAACTGGAACGAAGGCACGTTTGTTCTGGATTGGCCGTCGGCGGAGCGGATTCCATGGGGGATTCTGCTTGTGTTCGGGGGAGGCATTGCGCTTGCGGACGTGTTTAAATCGAGCGGATTGTCCGGGTGGTTTGGCGGTCAGTTGGCCACGTTTGCCACCGTGCCGCTCCCGGTGCTGATTCTTCTGACCTGCCTGACGTTGACGTTTCTCACCGAGCTCACCTCGAACGTCGCGACGGCGACCATCTTTATGCCAATCGTGGCCAGTATCGCAACGGTGGCCGGGGTTCACCCGTATCTCCTGATGATACCGGCCACCGTTTCGGCATCCTGCGCGTTCATGCTGCCCGTCGCCACGCCTCCCAACGCGATCGTCTTTGCCTCGGGTCATGTGACCATTCCGGACATGGTGAAGGCCGGGATCATCCTGAACCTGATCGGCGTCGTGCTCGTGGCGCTGGTGGCCTATTTTGTTGTGGTACCGCTATTCGACATTTCGTTGACGTCCCTGCCGCCATGGGTGGAGTGAAGCCGCCGTCCGGTATGTTGGGGAACGTGGTCCGCACTTTTCGGAATGCAGAACGGATCCGGTCAGTCCGGACTCCGGTGATAGTTGGGTTTCTGTGTTGCTCGGCATCGGGCGTTCGGTAGGATCAGGATACATGAAGGCGACGCGTGACTGGGTGTGGAACGGATGTGGGCTGGGCAGCCCGGGTGGAGCGTGGCGCTGTGCGATGCTGCCCTTTGGCCTGTGTGTCCTGCTTCTCACCGGAGGAGGATGCAGCGCTCGAAAGTACGCCCTGAACCGAATGGGCGATGCTCTGGCGGGCAGTGGCACCACCTTCGCCAGCGATAACGACCCGCAATTGATCAGGGACGCCGCCCCGTTCAGCCTGAAACTGATGGAGAGCGTGCTGTCCGAAGTGCCCCGTCATTCCGGGTTGTTGTTGGCAACCTCCAGCGGTTTTACCCAGTACGCCTATGCATTTGTTCATGAGGAAGCGGATGAACTGGAGCCGGACGATTTCGCCGGGGCGATGGTGTTGCGCAAACGCGCCGCGGCGCTTTATTTGAGGGCAAAGGACTACGGCCTGCGCGGATTGTCGGTCCGGTTCCCCGGATTTGAGTCCGCCCTCCATGCCGATCCGGTCCAGGCCGTTCAGGCCGCACGGCGCAAGGATGTGCCGCTCCTCTATTGGACCGCTGCAGCCTGGGGATCGGCCATCTCGCTCTCGAAGGATCAACCGGCCCGGGTGGCGGAGGTTCCCGCAGTGGAAGCAATGATCGACCGTTGCCTGGAGTTGGATGAGGCATACGATCAGGGCGTGATTCATTCATTTTTGATTTCCTATGAAATGAGCCGGCAGGGGGCACCGGGAATTCCGGAAGACCGGGCACGCGCGCATTTTGAACGCGCCCTGGAACTCTCGGGAGGCATGCAGGCGGCCCCCCTGGTTGCTTTCGCCGAGGCGGTCTGCGTGCAGAAACAGGATGTCAAGGAATTCGACGCATTGCTCGAGCGCGCCCTGGCGATCGACCCGGATCAGGCGCCGGAAGTCCGGTTGGTCAACCTGGTGATGCAGCGCCGGGCTCGCTGGCTTGTTTCGAGACGTGAGGAATTGTTTTTGATTTCGGATCTGGAATTGAAGTAAACAACGCGATGGCGCGTGCGCGGTCGATCGGCGGACCTGTGACCGGTGTGCCAAAACAAACTAGGAAAAAGAGGCTGATGATGATGGAACGAATTGGACGACGACGGACCCGGGGGATTGGTTTTCATCGGGCTGAACGGGCGGATATGTCGGTGCAGAAGCGGATTGCGGCGGCGATGGGCCATGGGCTTTCCGGAGCGACCCTGATCCTGGGCTTGTTGATCGCGCTGGCAGTGCCGGGGGAGGTGTTGGGAGCCCGGGCGGTGCGCGTCCGGTTGGGGACCTTGGCCCCAAAAGGATCTTCCTCGTTTATGCATCTTCAGGAGATGGGCCAAGCCTGGAAGGATATTTCAACCGGGGGGGCTCAGCTGACCACGTATGCCGATGGGACCATGGGCGGGGAAGCCGACATGGTTCGCAGGATGCGGATCGGACAGCTTCAGGCCGGGTTGTTGACCACGGTCGGACTGGCGGAGATCGATCCTGCGGTCACGGGCCTGCAGTATCTGCCGATGATCTTCCGGTCGCTGGACGAGGTGGATTATGTCGGACGGAAACTCCAGCCGCTGCTTGAGGAGCGATTGGAAGCCAAGGGATTTAAGGTGCTGTTCTGGGGGGACGCCGGATGGGTGCGGTTTTTCACCAAGGAACCCGTGGTGGTCCCCGATGATCTGAGGAAGAGCAAACTGTTTGTCTGGGCCGGCAATGCGGATGCAGTGAGTATTTTTAAATCCGCCGGTTTCAACCCGGTGCCTCTCGAGACGGTTGATATTCTGCCGAACCTGCAGACGGGATTGATCACCGCCGTGCCGATGCCTCCATTCATCGCCCTGGCCAGTCAGGTGGACAGTGTGGCTCCCTACATGCTCGACCTGAATTGGGCTCCGTTGGCGGGTGCCCTTGTCATGACCAAGGACACCTGGGACAAAATCCCGGCCGAGAGTCAAGGCGCGATCGTAAAAGCGGCCGTTGAAGCGGGCCGGAAAGTGACCGCGGACAATCGGAAAGAGAGCGACGAAGCGGTTGAAGCGATGAAGAAACGGGGACTCAAGGTGCAGTCGGTAAGCCCGGAAGTGGAGGCCCAGTGGCGGGTCGCCGTGGACGGCGTTTATCCCTCGATCCGCGGGCGGATTGTTCCTGAGGATATTTTTGACAAGGTGGTGAGCCTTCTCAAGGAATTCAGGGAATCTGGCGCTCGCTGATGAGTGACGAGCCGCCCATTGGATCTCCGGAAATAGCGCGTCCGGAGACGGAGTATACCGGAATTCGGAAGTGGCTCCGGCAGGGTGAAAACCTGCTGGTGTCTCTCGCTCTGGCGGCCATGGTGTTGCTGCCGCTCACCGAAGTGGTTCTCAGAAAGTTGTTCCAGACCGGCATTGTCGGAGCAAGCGCCTTCCTCCAGCATTTCACCCTGATCATCGGACTGATGGGCGGGGCACTGGCGGCGCGAGACGGTCGTTTGTTGTCGCTCTCGACGCTCACCAATTTTCTGCACGGTCGCTCGCGGACCTTTGCGAGGATCTTCAGCGGAACGTTTGCGGCGGCGGTCACGGTCTTTCTCTGTCTGGGAGCCTGGCAGTTTGTGATGGCGGAGAAGGCTGGAGAACAGATCCTGGCTTACAACATCCCGACCTGGACGGTTCAGTTGATTCTGCCGCTTGGGTTCGCAGCGATTGCTCTGCGGTTGATTTGGCGGTGCTCCGAGGACTGGCGCGGTCGCCTGGTTGCGATGGTCGTCGTGGCGGCTCTGGTTTATTGGCTCGGATTTAAGCCGCCGATGGAGCCTGAGAAATGGGTGGTGCCTCTGCTTGTCATGCTTCTGTGTTCCATGGCGCTGGGTGCCCCCATCTTCGTGATGTTGGGTGGCACCGCCCTGATTCTGTTCTGGGGTGAGGACCTGCCGATTGCGTCCGTTTCGCTGACGCATTACTCAATGGTGACCAATCCGACCCTGCCGACCATTCCCCTGTTCACGCTGGCCGGTTACATCCTGGCCGAAGGTGGTGCGTCGCGGCGGTTGGTCAAGGTGTTCCAGTCGTTGTTCGGTCAGTTGCGGGGAGGACCGGCGATTGTTACGGTGTTGATGTGCGCGTTTTTCACTTCGTTCACCGGAGCTTCCGGAGTAACCATCCTTGCGTTGGGCGGTCTGCTCATGCCCGTCCTGGTGGCGGCCAAATACTCCGAACGTTCGGCACTCGGCCTCTTGACCGGTTCGGGTGGACTGGGGCTTCTGTTCCCGCCGTCGCTTCCGTTGATTCTGTTCGCGATCGTCGCGAGTTCAAACGTCAAATCCAGCGGTGTGACCATCGAAAAAATGTTTTTGGCTGGTCTGCTCCCGGGAATTCTTCTGGTGACACTGACCTCCCTCTGGGGAATCAGCAAGGGGCCGAAGATGGAGTCTCAGGGCAAAAAGTTTCAATGGAACGAAGTGTGGCCGTCGATATGGGAAGCCAAGTGGGAACTGGCTCTTCCGGTGGTGGCTCTGGTGGCTCTGTTTGGCGGTTTTGCGACCCCGGTCGAAGCGGCGGCCGTGACGGCCCTGTATGCCGTGATCATTGAAACGTTTGTTTACAAGGATCTCAAACTGACCCGGGATGTTCCCAGGGTTTTGTCCGAATGCACCCTGCTGGTCGGAGGTGTTTTGTTGATCCTGGGGGTTGCGCTGGGATTCACCAACTACCTGGTGGACGCGCAGATTCCGAGCCGCGGCGTGGAGTGGGTCACGCAGGCAATCGAATCGAAATACACCTTTCTGCTGGTTCTCAACCTGTTCCTCCTGGTGGTGGGGTGTTTGATGGACATTTTCTCGGCGATTGTCGTGGTGGTGCCTCTTCTGGTTCCACTGGGAGTCGCCTACGGAATCGACCCGATCCATCTGGGCATCATCTTCCTGGCGAATCTGGAGCTCGGATTGCTTACCCCCACAGTGGGGATCAACCTGTTTCTAGCCTCCTACCGTTTCAACCGCCCGGTGCTTGAGATCACCCGCTCGGTCATTCCCATCCAGATTGTCCTCTTGATCGGCGTCCTGCTCATCACCTATTTCCCGTTCCTGACGACCTTCCTGCCAAGTCTGCTCAAATAAAACTTGGCGAGATTGACCACGGATGGGGAATTTTTTTAACCACGGATCACACGGATGGCCACGGATACGGAATGGGGAAAAGGGAATGTTTTTAGAAAAAAAGAATTGATCCGTGTACATCCGTGAAATCCGTGGTTAAAAAAGTCCCCCGGTCATCCGAGGTAGACCACGGATTTCACGGATGATCACGGATAAGGGAAGGGGAAAGTTGTTTTTCTGAAAAGAATAGACAGGTGAGGGTATTCGTGCTGACAAACCACAGGGTTCGCCACGGAGAGAAAATCTTTTTTCCTGAAAAAATTGATCCGTGACCATCCGTGAAATCCGTGGTTAAAAAAGCCCTCTCAGTCATCCGTGGTTAAAAGTCCCCTCAGTCATCCGTGGTTGGGGGCAGTTCGAGGGTGATGCAGTGTTCGGTGAATCCGAGGGCCTTCCAGAACGCACGGCCGACTTCGTTGTTGTAGAGCACATCCAGAACCAGGTGTTCGGTCCTGGGAATGATCTCCGTGGATAGCAGGCGCACCGCTTCCCGGCCGTATCCCCTGCGGCGATGCTCGCGGCAGACGAAGAATTGCCGGATGAAATGGAAGATCTCGCCGGGCGCACGTTCTCCCGTGCAATAAATCGCATAAGCCACCACACCGCTGTTTTTCTCGAAGAGAACCGCCTGATGGTTTCCCTCGAGCCAACTGGTCATCCGGGCGAGCAGTTGCTCCGTGGTCAGGAGCGGAGTGCTCTTTTCGTCTTCGTTCAGCTGGCGATTCAACGAAGCCAGCAGTTCGATGTCCTGCGCGGTTGCGAACCGATAGGTCATGCCGCCGTGGGAGGAAACAAAGTTTTCGGGTTCTCCGGGCAGGCAATCTGTCGTCCCTTGTCGAGGACGGGTTCGAACCGACCGTTGCTCCAGCGCCGGAGCCGGTAAAGCGTCGCAAAGCTGAAGTCCGGTGCCGCTTCGCCCTGGCCACCGACCAGTTCGCTGCCGCGCCGCACATTATCCTGCATCCATGCCGGAAGGAACAGATGAAACGGATTGCGCTGCACTTCGCCCACGTGGAATGAAGTTCCGGCCACCATGTCGGCGACATCCGTTGCACTGGATTCGACCATCAGATTGGGATCTGTCATCTGCCCCCAATACTCGGTCTCAACCGTGTGGCACTCGAGGGTGCCCACCGCCTTGAGCGCTTCGACCACGAGATCGTGCGTGCCGATGTGGGTGCTGTTCCAGTCCCGGTCGTGGGGAAAAAAGAGGATTTGCGGCGCTTCGGTGCGCAGGATGTCCGCGATCACCCGGACGGATTCGGCCCAGCGCGCGGGGTCCTGGTCCCGGCCTTTCCGGCTGACCCCTTCCAGTCCGTTCGGGTGGGTCTGGATCAGGCCGTAGCCCATGAACGTGCAGGCATTGCGCAGTTCCTCGAAACGTTCGGCCTGGCGGTCCTTGCGACTGCCCTGCGTCACCGCCACATTGATGACCCGGGTTCCTGCCTGACGGAGCAGCCGGAGCGGCAGTCCCGCGATGATGCATTCGTCGTCCGGGTGCGGGGAGAAAATCAGGGCCTTGGGCGCGTCGGCCGCAGGCACGGGATGCGATGGTGTCGGCAAGCCGCCCATCGGAGTGGTTTTGCCTTGTGCGAGCAGGCGTTGGTAATCGGAAACAAGACTTTCGTATGGGTTCATCGTCGGATCGGGTTGATCGGGGTTCAGTGAGCAATGGCGGGAAGACTCGCGGCTGCGACCGCCTGGCCGTGGCGTTTATCCGTTTCGTTGGGTGTGTGGAACCGGATTTTCCCGGCCAGCTCCGGGAATTCCGCGTCGAGCACGGCGCGGGCCCCCGACAGAATGACATCACCGCCGGTGCCGGAGGTCACGCGGCCCAGGATCAGGAGATGCTGGAAGTCGTAAAAATCGCTGTAATGCGCCAGTCCGTAACCGAGATAGGTCCCGATTGTTTTGTAGATGGCCAGGGCACGCGGGTCGTCCGCAGCCATGAGTTCCTGCACAGCCTTGAGTTTTTCCGGAAGCGACAGTTCGGACGGCAGTTCAATGCCGGCTGCGGGCAGCAGGCGCCCCACGCATTGCTGGGAGAAATACTGGACGCCACAGCCGCGGTCTCCGGACCATTCGTCGACCGGTGCATCGGAGCGGGCATCCACCGGCGCAAATGCCAGTTCATTGAGCCAGGAGGTAATGTTCCCCTCCGGGTTGACGTAACCGCCGGCGAGGCTGGTGCCCATGGCGATGCCGAGCACGCCGTTCTGGCCCATCGACATTGAACCGGCCAGAGCGGTCACCTCGCCGTCGTTCGCCACCTCGAACGGAATGTTTCCCCAGGCGCGTTTCATTTCCAGAAACAAATCTTTGACCCGGCTGTTGAACAGGTCGATCGGCACGCCCCGGAACAGGGACGCCACCTTGACCCGGCTGTTGACAATCACGCCGGCCGAGCTGCCTCCGATCGCGTCAACCCGCGGAAGATGGCTTGCGGCCAGGCGCAACGATTCCATGACCTGATCGAAATGCCACTGCGGATCCGTCTGCGGGATCGGGTTCCACACGATCTCTTCACTGTAAACACATTTGCCGTCGATCACGGCGGCGATCTTCCGGTCGCTGCCGCCCAGGTCAAACCCGATCCGGCAACCGTCCAGATGGCGTCCCAGGGGTGTTGTGGCTGAGCGCGCCTCGGGAATCGTGTCGGCCTGCACGATCTCGAACGGATGTTCGTAAATCCGTTCGCCCATGATCTGCGCATCGAATTTTCCAGTCGCGGATTCCTTAAAATGCCGGTTCAGAGCTTCTCCCAGCCGGGGTGGCCCCGAGTAATGCACCCGAAAACCGCCCCGTGTCCAAAGGAGAAATTTTACCAATCGTTCAACGTGCCCAAAGTTGGTTGCTGCTTGGGCGTGTGCCTCGGGAAAAACCGTTGTCGAGCAGCGCACAAGCGATCCGTCGGCTTGTTCGAGTCCGAGGTGCACATCCGCGGCATCCGGACATTGCCTGGCGGCGGCTTGAAACGCGCGATTCGCCAGAACGGCGGGGCGGAACGAGGGATCAAGGGTGGGCGCGATCTTGGGGCTTGGCTGGAGTAGGGTTGAATGGCTCATGCGATGGGTTGAAGTTTGCTGTCCGGTGTGCGGGCGTGGGGTGATCTACCAATCCCCTGCCGCACCGTCCTTGTGAAAGGTTCTGAGAATGGTTTCCTGGGCGAAGGGATGTTTCTTGATTTCCTCGCCGATCAACAGCGGTGAAATGTCTTCGATGGCACCCACAACGGCCCGGGTGTGCCATTCGAGGGTGGCTTCGCCCCATCCCCAGAGCCCGGCCTGGTCGGTGAGCACTTTGACAAATACCCAGTTCCGCATTCGCGCGTGGCACACATGGGTTTCAATGGCTGTGATCTTCATCGGTCCGGCCATTTCACCACCCCGCAAAACGCAAGTAAAGATCTCGATGATCCGTGGTTGACCACGGATGGGGATTTTTTTAACCACGGATTTCACGGATGGCCACGGATAGGGGGGTGGGAAATGTTTTTAGAGAAGTCTGAAAAGTTTAATCCCATTGTAGGAGCCGAGGTGACGAGGCTCTAAATGCTTGGAAATGAACCGGTTTGACAGTTGGAGAAGTGGACCTTCTTACGTCGGCTCCTGCATTTTAGACA
>JAIPJX010000138.1 GCA_021733945.1 Verrucomicrobiota bacterium
GGGGGTGACGTGGGATGAGGATTGGGATCGCATGCTGGCGTTTCGCTACGCGAGCAGTGAGCGTTTCGAGAAGGTGCTTGCCGCGCGCATCCGCCAAATCAACCCGCGCGCTACGGTGGACTACAATTACCACGGCAATCCGCCGTTCTCGTGGGAGGTGGGCCAGCGCCCCGTTCAACATGCGGGCAACGGCGATTTTGTCACGGGCGAGACAGGCGTGTGGGGGTTCAGTGCGTTGACCGTGGGGCTGAATGCCGAGTTCTACAAGGCCGCGACCCCGGGACTTCCGTTCCAAATCGCCATGCAACGCGGTGTGCGCATGTATCACGACCAGACCACGCGCCCGCTCCATGACCTGCGCTGGGAACTGTTTACCCTGCTCAGTCACGGCGGTTTCGTGACGATCGTGGACAACCAGGACTGGCCCATGAGTGCCGACGCGCCGGTCGGCCCCGCCATTCTCTTGAACCGACTTGGGCAGGGCTCCGTGCTCACGTTCGCTGCGTCACCCGATTGGGCGACGGCCAGCGACCATCACCTCACCGAAACGCGGAAGCTCCTGGCCAACGCGGTGGGCCTGCTCAATCCAACGCCGCGCATCACCATCGAGGCACCGGTCACGGTGCAGGCCGTCGTCACCGACGATCCCGGCACGCGCACGCTCCGGGTCCATCTGCTCGGCTACAACGCGCCGCCGCAGACCACGCCGGCCAAGGATCGTCCGTATGTTCTCCCTGTGCCCATTGAAGACGCGCCGACGTATCGCGTGAGCATCATCACGCGCGAGAGATTAAGGAGCGCGAAGGCGCTGAACCCGTCCACCGAACTGAAACACCGGGGAAAACGTGTCGACGCGTTGGTCAACGACATCCATGAAGTCCTGCAGCTCCGTTATTGAAGGTGGATGGGGCGAATGTGGGAGAATCCAACAACGAATGATAACCTGATGAAATCGCAACCCGTCTGCCGAATATTCGCCTGTCTGGTCCTGGTCGGCGCGTGTCTCGCGACTCGCCCTTCCTTCGCTGCCTTCCAAGACACCGGCGCTGACCGCGAGGCGCTGCCAAGCGTCCCCGCTGGATTCGAGGTTTCGTTTTTCGCGCGGGAGCCGTTGGTGCGGCAGCCGTACTCGATGGCGTTCGATGCGAAAGGCCGATTGTGTGTCGGCATGGGACCACAGTATCGCAGTCCCAAACCCAACACGCCGGGCGACAGCGTCATGCTCGTTCTGGACACGAATGGCGATGGCCGGGCGGATCGCACGAAGACCTTCGCGACCGGCTTCAATGCCATTCAGGGACTCGCCTGGCATGGGCGCGATCTCTGGGTGGCCAACGCGCCGGACCTGACAATTGTTCGCGACCTTGACGGCGATGACGAGGCGGATGAATACGTCCGCGTTTACACCGATCTCGGGAATCTGGAGCACGGTCTGCACGGCTTGAACTGGGCACCCGACGGCAGGCTCTACATGAGCAAGGGGAACTCGAAGGGACTCACGCAGCCCGGACGCATCGCGCCGAAACCGTTCCGCGAATTGTGGGGCGTGACGGCTCCCGCGGGTTCGCCGGATTTTCCAGCGCCGCAATCCTTCAGGCAGAGTGAATATCGAAAGGCGTATCACGATCCCGAAGACGACTGGGGCCGCGAAGGCGGCGTCCTGCGCTGCGACGACGGCGGTGCCAATCTGGAAATCGTCTCACGCGGGATGCGCAATCCCTGGGACATCACCTTCGACGCCGGTTTCAACTGGCTCGGCACCGACAATGATCAGACCGGCGGCGACCGCGTCTTCATGCCGTTCTTCGGGGCGCACTTCGGCTGGAATCATCCGTGGAGCGCGCATTGGGGCACCGACGCACATCCACCGACCGCGCCCGTCAGCGGGCCGCTCTTTGAAGGGTCCGGCACCGGCGTCATCTTCGGTGACGCGCCGCAGTTTCCATCGTCGCTTCGTGGCGTGTTCTTCATCAACGACTGGCTGCGCAAGACGACGTTCGTGTGGCGTCCGCGTTGGGATGGCGCGTTGCTCAGATCTGAGGGCGACGATTGGGAGCCTTTTGTGCAGGGCGGCAAATCGTTGTTCCGTCCGACGGATATCGAGATCGGACCGGACGGCGCGTTGTGGATCCTTGGCTGGAGCGCGGGATACGGCGCAGAATACAGGGACGGTCAGATGACGAGCGAAGGCCGCGTGTTCCGCGTCGTTTCGAAAGCGTCGCCGCCCGCGCGCTGGCAGGCACCGAAGCGCGGCAGGCCACTCGCGCAATGGACCGTGCCGGAGCTCGTGGAGGAGTTCGATGGTCCGCTCCCCGTGTGGCGCATCGATGCGCAGGACGAACTCGTGCGGCGCGGTTCGGGAGTGAAGGCCGAACTCTTGCAGACCTTGGGCGCGCGCGGACTCTCGGAAGCGCGCGAAACGTGGATCGCCTGGACGCTGGGACGGTTGGATCCGCAAGATGAGTCCATCGGCACGTGGTTTGGGGCTCGTGTCACCGCGGCGGAGAGTTCGCTCAACTTGCGTGTGCAGTCACTCCGGATTCTTGGGTTCCGCGCGCAGCGGTCCGGCGGCGAACGGGTGTTGCCCGGTGCGGTCGTCAACGCGCTGAACCATGCCGAACCACGTGTGCGTTTCGAGGCGATCCAAGCGCTTGGGCAGGCGCGGCAGCAGTCCGCAGTCCCGGCGATGTTGGCTGCACTTGCCGCCGAGGCGGACACCACGACGTTCTACGCGGGCTGGCAGATGCTGCGCCGACTGCAGAACGTGGGTGCCACCCAGGCGCTCCTTGCCGATCCGCGCGCCGGCGTGCGCAAGGCGGCGTTGCTGGCGTTGCTGGAAGAAAACGCACTTGCGGAAACCGAAGTCAGAGCATTGGCCGGCGATGTGGATCCCGCAGTGCGCGAGCTGGCTGTGCTCTGGTTGAGCAAGGAGGCGGCAGGGGGCGGGAAGCTGATGGTGCGCGGTCGGCCACTGGCGGCTGAAACGCCGGCGCCTGCTTCGACCGCACCGGGCATCGGCCTCGCGCGGAACCTTCAGGCGCGTTCCGGGGCGCGCTACTCGCTGGTGCCCACCGGACTGCGCGTGGGGGCGCGGCCCTATACCGACCGGGGTTACGACATCCGCCAGATTCCCGACGCGCTCGCCGGCCTCGATTTCATCCAGACGGCAAACGAGGACGACGGTTCGCGAGGCGAAGGCTGGCTGGCTTTCGAGGCGCTCATGCCCGTGCGGGTTCATGTTGGTTTCGACACGCGGGCGACGGTGCCGGGTTGGTTGCGTGAACGGTTCCAGCGCGCCGAACAGGAGATTCGCGCCGACCACTGGACCTTCCAACTCTACACGCGCGAATTTCCGGCCGGCCGCATCGAGCTCGGCGGCAATACCGACGACGGCAAGCCCGGAGGCAAAGGCAACTACATCGTCGTCCTTGAGCCCCTGGCGCTTGAAACGCCCCCGGCCCCGACGGCTATCGAACCCGCGGTGGCCGCATTGCCGCAGGGCGACCGCATGCGCGGCGAGTGGTTGTTCCACGCGCGTGGTGGCGCCGGCTGTTTTAACTGCCATCGCCTCGGCGAACACGGCAACAGCTTCGGTCCCGATCTCGCCGCGCTTGGCGATCGCGCGACGGCCAGGCACATCGTCCAGTCCATGCTCGAACCGAACGCCGTGATCACCGAAGGTTTCAACCTGCAGACCGTGGAGACGGCAGATGCGGAGTTCTCCGGCATCCTGATCGAGGAAAGCGGCCTCAGCCTCACGCTCGGCCTCGCAACGGGACAGCGGCAGGTCATTCCCAAATCGAAGATCACTTCGCGGAAGAGGGCGGCAACTTCCGCGATGCCCGCCTACGACACGGTGCTCGCGCCGCAGTACGTGGAGGACCTTGCAGCCTATTTGCTGGCGCAGAAGGCGGGAACGCCGGGCAGCTCTCAGCGAGCTGTTACGGCTACAGCAAATGAGCCGACCGATGCTCGACGCTCCGTTTCAGGTTCATCCACAGTGTGGCCGCCAGGCGACGGCTTCCGTTATACCGAACACCCGGATCGGCTCGTCATCGCGCACAGCGGCCAACCTGTCGCGGAGTTCGTGTTTCGCGATGAGAAGATTTTTCGTCCCTACTTTGCGAACCTCCACACGCCGGGCGGCATCAAGGCGACGCGGAATCATCCGCCCGTCGAGGGCACGGACGCAGTGGACCACGACACGATGCATCCCGGCATCTGGCTCGCGTTCGGCGACGTCAGCGGTGTCGACTTCTGGCGCAACAAGGGGCGCATCGAACATGTCCGGTTTATCGAATCACCTGCCGTCAGGGATGGTCGCCTCACCTTCGCCACTGAGTGCCGCCTCCGCACTCCCGACGGCCGAAATCTGTGTTCGCTCACCAACCGCTTCGTGCTCGCAGTGCAGACCGACGCGGCGCTGCTCACGTGGGAGGCGACGTTCCGATCCGACGACGGCGATTTCAGTTTCGGAGATCAGGAGGAGATGGGATTCGGCGCACGGCTTGCCACCGCGATCACCGAGAAGAACGGCGGCATGATCTTGAGCAGTCGTGGACTCCAGACCGCGAAGGCGACCTGGGGACAACCGGCCGAATGGTGTGATTATTCCGGCGAGGTGAACGGGCTGCGCGTTGGAGTCGCCTTGCTCGCTGACCAGGGCAACTTTCGTTCAAGCTGGTGGCACAACCGCGATTATGGCGTGTTTGTCGCGAACCCGTTCGGGCGCGCTGCCATGAAGCAGGGAGACAAGAGCACGGTCACGGTGAAGCGCGGCGAAAACTTCCGCCTGCGCTTTGGTGCCGCCATCCATGTGGGGCCGGAGTTCGACCCAGGGGCGGCCTATCGCGACTTCCTGCGTCCCGACGCGTCGCCGGGAAACTGAATGTCGGTTGGGTGATTTATACTCCCCAGAGAACGCACCCTAACCGGGTTTTCGAAGGGCTTTGACAGCGTCTGCACCCGGGCAGGCCGGCAGGCGGTTCATACCGTCACGAATGGCAGTAGCGCGACTTCGATGAGCTTGTGGGGGGATTTGATGGGGTGGCCGGTTATTCAGAGGAGATCAGGAAGAAAGCGGGGCGAGGATGGCGAGGTCCGGGAAATAACGGCGGACGTAACCGCTGCCGATGGCCGCGAGGCGCTGCGCCTGCCGGCTGGCGTGGGCGGCTCTCAAGGTTTTTCAGCGGGCGGCAGCTCGACTGGGCCGCGGAGTTCTTCCATGACTTCGACAATATCTCTTCCGGGCCAGGGATCGGTGGCCTCCCGCCCAAACTCCTCCCACGCTTCCGGGGCGTGTGGCCTGGACGTAGAATTCCTGGAGCACCTGGACCGGGAGCGTGAGCAAGCCCATAACCGATTACGCCGCCGATTGGTGAACGCAAAGTGTCCTCCCTCCAGCACCCGCTCCTGGAACTTGGTCTCCACCTGGACTGTAACTGAGGGAGAACATCCATCCTGTTCTCATGATCTCATCGGGACCGTTCGGCAAAAGAGGACGGCAGAAATCAACATCAGCAAGGTCGCGTTTACTTCCATTAACTCTTCGCAATACAAATCCTTGCGCCCCAAAAGCGATTTGTCGATTAATCCGGATACGAGCCAAAAAATCCCGCTTAACAGCATCACGATGCCCGACGAAGTTTTCAACCAGTCGAGAAATGCCGCCCGGACGGATTTCCCCTGGCGGAAGACCACAATGGTCGCCAGCAACCAAAGAGCGCCAAGCCAGGCGTCGCGGATTCTTCCATTGAACGACTTGTTCAAAAGCGGAGCGTCGAAATCGCGTGTGTCCAGTTCGAGCACAAAAAAACTCACGTGGAACAGTGCCAGGCTCAGCAGAATAGTTTTTTTTCCACCGTCCTTGGAACTAAAACTCGCCGCAAGCCAGAGGAAAAAGCCCATGCCAAGGCAGACGAGTTGAAAATTTTCCATCGGGCCATTCTCGGCGGAAATGCGCGGTTGATCTTTCTGCGCCAGCCAGAAGAGCGTATTCGCAATGAGAGCGAAGAGGACCAAGGCCGATAAGGTTTTTTTCATTTGCTTGCGGGGATTGTTGTATTCTGAGGTTGCCCCCCAAACGTTGGACAAAAAAGAAGAAAAGTTAATTAACGATTTGACGGAATTGCTGCGGTTGTCTTTCTGTTGTTTGAGTCTTCGCTTCTTCGCCATGTCGGGTGGAGATTACCGAGGCGTTGATGGAATGGGAAAGGGTAATCCTCTGTGCGGTAGACGTGAGCGCATTGCTCAGGCGAAGGAGCAGCAAGCGGCGCTGGAAAAGGAGAACGCATCGATCAAGACGGAGCATGATGCGGCTCTGCGTTTTGCGAATGAGCTCAGGGAGGCGAACCGGACGCTGCATGCACGACCTTAGCCGGCTTTTACAGAGACTCGTGACAGGCGGGGTCGAATTCGTCCTGGTGGGTGGGTATGCTGCGGTTGCTCACGGGGCGTCGATCATGACGCGCGATTTCGACGTCTGCATTCGGTTGTCGCAGGGGAATCTGTTGCGCCTTCAAGAGGTTCTGGCTGACATCCATCCCCGCAATCGAATGGATCCGCTTGGAACACCAAGACCGAGAGCTTCCGCGAGGCATTCCAACAGACCATAATGCTGAAGCGCCTGCTCCATAGACACGGCCGATTTGACCGCCTGAAAATCCACAAACTGGTCCATGCCCACCCGCATCCCGTCCTTGCGGGACGCTCGTGAGCAAACGGTCTTTCTGCCGGATGGGATCCCCCCGTTCTGTCTGCGGGAGCGGCGAATTCTGCTCCCCATCCCGCTTCTCAGGGAGTTGTCGGCCTGGAAAGACGCCTCAAAAATATAGAGCGATGACGGTGCGTTGCGTCTTTTACAACTCGGTTTGCATTCGTATCCTTTCCCTTGTCATGGCCATGAATCAGTATCGGATGAGTGAAGCCCGCTCGTGGAAGAATTCAACACGCAGGCGATCAGCAAACACCTTCAAGTCTCGTTGCGCCGGATTGCGATTGATTGCCTGGACGCTTGGGATCGCATTGCTCCATGCCGCTGCTTTGGCTTTCGAGCCCTGCCGCATTGAGATCGTGGAAAAGGGCAGCGGATGGCCCGTGTCTTTGGTGGAATTGCGAACGACCCACAATGCGCGCTTCGTCAGCGACAACGCCGGCGTCATCGACTTCGACCTGCCGGAGTTGATGGGGCGCGAGACCTGGTTCGGAGTAAGCGGACATGGCTATGAGGTTCGCAAGGATGGCTTCGGATATCGAGGCGTGCGGCTGACTCCGGAACCGGGGAAAACGATCCGAGTCGAAGTGAATCGCACGATCGTCGCTCGCCGATTGGGACGGCTCACCGGCGGCGGCCTTTTTGGCGAAAGCCAGCAATTGGGGGACGAACGGGATTGGGTGGAATCGGGCGTGCTGGGTTGCGACAGCGTGCAAAACGCCGTGCATCGCGGCAAACTCTTCTGGGCCTGGGGCGACACCACCCTGCCGCATTATCCGCTCGGCATCTTCCATATGACCAGTGCGACGACGCCCATGCAGCCCTTGCGATCCTTCGAACCGCCATTGCGCCTTCGGTTCGATTATTTTACCAACGACGAAGGAAAACCGCGGGGCGTCGCGATGATGCCGGGCAGCGGGCCGACCTGGGTCAGCGGCTATGTCAGCCTGCCCGATCGGAATGGCGAAGAGCGGCTGGTGGGAACCTACATCAAAGTCAAACCGCCGCTCGAAGCCTATGAATCGGGGCTTTGCGTCTGGAACGACGAGACCGAAAACTTCGAACAACACAAAGTTCTTTGGAGCAAGTCCGAAGACGCGCCCAAACAGCCGCCCGCGCCTGAAGGGCATCCGTCGTTTTGGACGGACGCGCGGGGCAAGAAATGGGTGCTGTTCGGCGATCCATTGCCCCGGTTGAAATGTCCCGCGACGTTTGAAGCCTGGTGTGATTCGTCGAGTTGGGAGATCCTTGAACCGCAGGCCAGTTTCCTTGCCGCTTCGGAAGGCCGGAACGTGAAGCCCCATCGCGGCTCCATCGCGTGGAATCCCTATCGCGAACGTTGGGTGACGATTTTCACGGAATATTTCGGCGAGTCTTCTCATTTGGGCGAGCTTTGGTACGCGGAAGCGGATTCGCCGACCGGCCCCTGGGGAAAGGCGGTCAAGGTGTTGAGCCACGATCATTACACCTTTTATAACCCGCGCATCCATCCCGAGTTCACCGAACCCGATTCGCCAATCCTGTTGTTCGAAGGCACCTACACCCGGACCTTCAGCGAAGCCATGGAGGCGACGCCGCGATACGATTACAACCAGGTGCTTTACCGATTGGACCTCGACGATCCCGCGCTGAAGCCCGCCTTTGAAGGGCTTTGACGGCGGCGCTTTGGGATGAACCCGCCGCCCAGGAAGGATCCAGAGCGGTGATTGCATCACACGCACTCCAGAACCTGGCGGATCAACTCAATCGCAAATCTAAAATGCCGCCTGCTTCCTGGATTACGGTTTCGCCTTCATCACGAACTCGAGCGCCGTTGGTATGAAGCGACACCCAAACCGCGAAGCCGCTCTTCGGGTCTCTTGCGAAGCCAAAGACAACTCCTCGCCAATCCGCCCTTCAACGATTCCGACACTGCCCTGCGCTTTCTTCAGCCCCAGTTGCAAATTTATCAGTGTATATAAAGTTTTTGCCTGTGTTGTATGGCGGGTCGATATAGATCATCTTGATCTCCCCATTGTAGTTTTGACGCGGGAGTTTCAGGGCCTCCAGGTTGTCACCCTCGATGTAGAGGTTATCCGTGGTCTCGTTGTTCATACCGTCGCCCTTGAGCGCGAGTGTTTTGCCGAGCAGCGGCTTAAATGCCTCCTTCTTCGCCGCCTGTTTGCCAACCCAGCTCAGTTCATAGGTTTCGTCTCCGGGTTTGATTTCCTCGAAGTCACCAAGTTCGGCGCGAAGTGTTTCCACGTCGAGAGCGCCGTCTTTCACTGCCGCCGGGAAAAGTGCGGCCAGTTTTGCGAGGTTCTCCGAAATGGGATCGGAGATTTGTTGTTGGACTTGAGGGTGGTCGGGCATGGAATCAGTTTTTTGAAAATGGGTTGATGACGCGGACGGAGTCGTAGTTTTGTCCGGGGTTGAGGTCTTCAGAAAGGAGTTCGGTGCAGCCTGCTGAGGCTGCGGCTGCGAGGATGGCAGCATCCCAGTAGGAAGTCTGGTAGCGTTTCTTGATGTCGAGGGCATCCTGCATGACCTGCACAGTGAGCGGGACGATGCGGTGGCGCAGCCAGTATTGGATCAGCGCGGTGGCCTCCTGGTGGGTCAGAGGATCGGTGCGTGTGGGGCGTGTGGCCTGGACGTAGAATTCCTGGAGCACCTGGACCGAGAGCGTGAGGTTCGGGTCGCTCAGGATTGCTTTGGCTTTTTGGGTTTTTTCCGCCTCACCGGTTTGGGTGGAAATCGCGTAGAGGAGGATGTTGGTATCGACGAAGGTCATCAGCGGCGGCTTTCGTAGAGACCTTCCCGGGGCAGGTTTTCACGGCACGAGAAGCCGGGGTGGCGGCTGGCGATTTCCGCGAGCAAGGTGTCCAGCTCGGGTGCGGGTTTCTCGTTGGGCATCTCCGTGGCCGCCAGGGTCTGGAGGTATTGTTTCACAAGCGAAGAGACCGATGCGTCGCGCCGGGCGGCGGCAATGCGGGCCTTCCGGTAGGTTTCCTCATCAAGGGATAGGGTGATGTTTTTCATGAGTTTATGTGTATCACAGTTTCACGGTTTTACAAGAAAGGTCTGAATGATGAAAGTGATTGGGAAAGCGATCCTCTCTTGATGAAAAAATTTTGCCCCCTCCGGGGCAAAACCGTCCTGCGGGCGGGGAGAGAAAAGAGATCGGAGTCGGATGTCTCCGACTCCGCAACAGATGAAGAGAAGAAGCCGCAGCCTCAGAGATAACTTAATTCAGACCTTCACTGGCTCCGCTTCCCGGATCAGCGCTATTGGCTACTCGCTGTGCAGCGGTATCCCGATACCGTTCATGAGAATTGAACCGATACCGGGACCAAAAGTCGCCCGCTCTGAATCATGCAACGGCGCTGTTGAAGACGCCGGAGGTTGCGACCGTTTACTGGAGTTCCGGCGGCACGTAGGTGGCCAGACGGAAACGTTCGAGATCGCGATCGCCCGCCCGGGTGTTGTTGTTGATCCCCTTCATCTTGGCGGTGCCCGCTTCGCGCCAGCGCCAGTTCTCGGCGTGACCGTCTGCGAACGAAAGAATTCCTCCGGCTCCGTGGCGGCTGGCTGGTGCGTTCTGCCAGTATCCCCTGTTCGGCACCTTGGCCTGCACGGCGAAGAACCCGTCGTCAATGCTCTCGTCATCTTCGTCCACGAACACAAACGCCTGGGTCGGGTTGGGGTTGATGATGTCCGAAGTCTTGATGAAGAACCCGATTCCCGGGTTCACGAAATCGCAGCAGGCCTTGTCGCCGCCCATCCGGCCGCTCATGGAGAAACTGCGCACGCGGGTGACGGCCTTGCCGCCGATCTTGAACGGAAGTTTGTCACCCGGGCATCGGTAGATGTCCAGGGATTGGTTGTAGTTCCACAAGGCTCCCAGCTGGATGTCCAGGATGTTGGTGGCACCGGGCAACGAGGAGACGTTGCCGCCGATCCACGCCTGACGGGTGCCCAGAAAGTTTGGCACCAACCGGTCGTCGTTGTCGTCGGCATACATGGTCCATGCCAGGGTCATCTGCCGGACGTTGTTGAGGCAGGCGATGCCGGAGGCCTTGGATTTGGCCTTGCTGAGAGCGGGCAGGAGCATGCCCGCCAGGATGGCGATGATGGCGATGACCACCAGAAGTTCGATCAGAGTAAAACCCGAAACGCGCCGGGTCCGGCGGTTCGGCGTGCCGGCTGGGGAATGAGATGGTTGCATAAAATTAAAATGGACTGCTGGGCAATTTCGTTCGAGATCTTCAGCTTTCTTAAGCGCGTTTTTCTGTTTCGTCAATCCTTCGATGATATTGCCATTGACCGAATCGCGTGGAGTTTTCATAACTTCCGTTCTATGAAATCACTCCCGCTTCTGGTTTCCGTGTGTCTTTTTGGTTGGACTTCTTTTTCGCACGCTGCCGGCCGGCAATTGACGGGTGTTTACACCCCCACGCAGACACCCGCCCTCTCACCTGTTGAAGCGCAGAAGCAGTTCACGGTGCCCGAGGGATTCGAGGTGCGGTTGTTCGCCGCCGAACCGGATGTCGTTAATCCGGTGGCCATGGCCTGGGATGACCGGGGACGTCTCTGGGTGGTCGAACTGTATGAATACCCGCTGGGTGCGTCAGCGGGGAAGAAACCCCGGGACAACGTCAAGGTGCTCGAGGATACCGACGGCGACGGGCGGGCGGACAAGGTGACGGTGTTCGCCGACGGGTTGAATCTGGCGACCGGCATTTTGATTGGCAACGGCGGGGTATACGTGGGACAGGCACCGCACCTGCTCTTTCTGGAGGACACCAACGGGGACGACGTCGCCGACAAACGAACGGTTGTGATGACAGGGTTTGGACTCGAAGACCGACACGAACTCCTGAACGGGTTTACCTGGGGGCCCGATGGCTGGATGTACATGACACATGGTGTGTTCACCCATTCCAAGGTCATTCATCCGGACCGGACCGGGCAGGCCCCTGTGGACTTTACGGCCGGGGTTGGACGGTATCATCCCGGGACCGGTCGGTTCGAGGTGTTCGCCGAAGGCACCAGCAATCCATGGGGGGTGGATTTCGACAAGACGGGCAATGCGTTCGTCAGTGCCTGCGTGATTGATCATCTGTTTCACCTCGCGCCCGGGGGATTGTATGTGCGCCAGGCCGGCACCCCGCCCCATCCGTATGCGTACGAATTGATCCCCTCGATTGTGGATCATCGCCATTTCCGGGCGGCCTACGCCGGAGTGCAGGTTTACGAAGGGGACCAGTTCCCGGAGGCATACCGTGGCACGATCCTCATGGGGAACATCCACGACAGCGCGGTGCATCAGGATCGGTTGACCCCTTCCGGATCAAGTTTCAAGGCGTCGTTCATGAAGGATTTTGTGCGTTCGAAGGATGGCTGGTTCCGGCCTGTGAGCACGCAGGTGGGACCCGACGGTGCCGTGTGGATCATGGATTGGTATGACAAATATCCGTGTTACCAGAATGCAAACGCGGATCCCGAAGGTGTTGACCGGACCCATGGCCGGATCTGGCGTGTGGTGTACACCGGCAACAAACCGGGCGCGCCCGTGCCGGCTGTACCGGCGGGACTCGACATCGGCAGGGAAAGCGCGGTCGGGTTGGTTGCCCGGTTGGCGCACCGCAATGTCTGGCACCGAAAAATGGCACAGCGAGTTTTGAGTGAACGGCGTGATCCGCAATCCCGGGCGCCACTCCTTGCCCTCATGAACAGCGCTGCAACGGTGGAGTCCCGGTTGGCGGCGCTCTGGAGCCTGCACGGCGCGGGGTTGCTGGAGGACAGGGATCTTGATTCCCTGGTGACCGACCGGGAGGCACCTGTTCGGGCATGGGTGGCCCGACTGAGCGGAGAGCGGCAGAATGCCTCGGAGTCCGTGGTTGCCCGGCTTGGGGCGCTGGCATCGGATCCCGACGCGTCGGTGCGTCTGGCGGTGGCGACGGCGGTTCGCCAGTTTACCTCGGGCGCTCTCACGGTGAACACGCCTGGTGTCGGGAAGGGCAACGAAGAGTCCCTCGGAGCCGTTCTCGCAACGATCGCGGCTCATGCGGATTCCCCGAACGATCCGGTGCTTGGGTTTATGATCTGGATGGCGGCCGAGCCTCTGATTGCCCGGGATCCGGCGCCGGTGTTCGATTGGCTGCGGGATGCCGGATTGCGGGCCATGCCATTGGGCGGACGGATTGCATGGAAAACCATGCGCCGGATTTGTGACACGGAGAACGTGGCATTCTTGGACGCTGCCCTGAGATTCATTCGGTCCCTCCCGAACGATGCCTCGGAGCTTGTGGTGGCGGCCTTGGACGGGCTGATTGAGGGGCAAAAAGGAAAAGCACTCGTTCCGGGTGTTTCGACAGGCGAATTTGTGACCGCTCTCTCGAAAAGTCCGAATCCGGGCGTGGTCGAACGGGCGCGGCAGTTGGGCACGATTTGGGGAGATGCCTCGGCGTTGAAGTCGACCCTGGGCCTGATCCTCGATTCCACAGCGACCGATGAAAGCCGGTTGCAGGCGATTCAATCCGTGCGGCAGCAGAAGGTGGACGCCGTGCGCGATGCGCTGGTGCGGCTTCTGGGCGAGAGCACACCGGTGCCGGTTGCCCAGGCGGCCCTCCGCGCTCTTGGTGAGATCGGGGGCGATTCGTTGCCGGAGCAGATCATGGGGCTCTGGAAACGGCTTGCGCCCGCGACGCAGGGTGTGGCTGCCGAGGTGCTGACCTCGCGCCGGGACTGGGCGCGGGCATTTATCACGTCGCTGGAGCAGCGGGTGGTTTCCGTGGCGGATCTTCCCATCACCGTGGTTCGATCGCTGGTGGAGTCCCGGGACGATTACGCGCGGAACCGGGCGGTCAAGGTGATCGGCCGGGTGCGCGAATCGGATGCCGACAAGCTGAAGTTGATTGAGGCCAAGCGGCGGATGGTGCTGCAGGGGGAACCGGACCTGGAGGCCGGTCATGCCATTGCGCGGCAGGTTTGTTTCCAGTGCCACAAGCTCCATGGCGAAGGTGCGGAGGTGGGGCCGGACCTGACCGGTGTGGGCCGATCCACGCTGGGGGCGCTCCTGGCCAACGTGATTGATCCGAACCAGATCATTGGCAAGGGCTATGAGAATGTGGAGGTTGAAACCAAGGACGGTCGCACGGTCAGCGGCCGGTTGGTGGAGGACACCGACACCCGGGTTCGGTTGCTGGCCGCCGGTCCCAAGGAAGAGGTGGTTTCGAAGTCCGAGATCGAATCGATTCGAGTCACGGAACTTTCGGTGATGCCCGAAGGTTTGGAACAAATGCCCGAGGCGGATTTTCGGAACCTGATCTGGTTCCTTCTGAATCCCCCCGAAGACAACCGGCCCATGACTCCGGACCTGAGGCGTCAGTTGATCGGGGAACAACCCTCGGCCGCGCTGGCACCCGCGGGGCACGATGGTGAATCGGTCGCGCTGTGGAATCCCCTCTGGAACGTCGCCTGCCCTGAATTCGAGGAAGCGCCCAGCAAACTTCCGTTTTATGCCGGACGGAACAATGTGCTGATGACCCATCCGATCGACCGGCAGCATGGTTCGGGAATTGAACGAACGATCGAGGTGTTGGCGGGAAAGAAAACCGAACTCACGTTTCAGGTGGCCGCCCATGAGCGCGGTGACTGGGAGCTTCGGGTGTTGGCGGACGGTCAATTGCTGAAGTCCGAGCGGGTTGATCACGAAGGCACGCGATGGAAGCGTGTGCGGATTGACCTGTCGGAATTCGCAGGTCGGAAGGTGGCGGTGCGTCTTGAGAATTGCGCCAATGACTGGGCCTGGGAGTTTGGGTATTGGAGTGATCTGCAGCTGCAGGTGGCCGATTTATGAAGTTGGGATTGAGGTGACCCAAGGTTGCCAGAGGAGCGCGCACCTGTTTGAGTGGGTGGCGTGACGGGAACAGTTCTTAATGCAGCGGCCATTCTGCTGGGTGCCACGGCGGGTCTGACGCTCAGCCGGGAGATTTCGGCTGTGAATCAGGGGCGACTGAAGACTGGCATGGCGGTGTTCGTTGTGTATGCCGGCTTGAGCGCCGCCTGGAGTGGATTCAACGGAACGTTCGGTCAGGTGCTCGGGCAGATGGGCGTGGTGGCTGTGGCGTTGATCTTCGGGAACATGGTGGGCAAGCTTCTTCGCCTGCAGAAGGCTGCCAATCACCTCGGTCGCCATGCCCGGGATCAGTTTGCCCGGGTGAGCCAGGCTGGGGTGACCTCGTTTGGCGGAGGCTTTGTCACCTGTGCGATCGTCTTTTGCGTGGGGCCCATTTCTCTGTTGGGTGCGCTTCTGGATGGATTTGCAGGGGACTTCAAACTGTTGGCCGTCAAATCGCTGATGGACGGACTGGCGGCGATGGCGTTTGCCCGGGTGTTTGGATGGGGAGTGTTGGTGTCCGCAGTGCCCGTGCTGGCCTGGCAGGGCAGTGTCTCCCTTGCCGCCCGTGCGTTGCAGCCGGTCCTCCTGGATCATGCCCTGCTGGACTCGGTGTTCGCCACGTCCGGGCTGCTGGTGTGCTGTCTGTCGCTGATCATTTTGGAGGTGAAAAAGGTTCGGCTGGCCGATTATGTGCCGAGCCTGGCCGTTGCACCGTTGCTGACCTGGTGGCTCCATTGACGGAACCCGGGGCTGAAAGATGCTGATTTTTTTCTTTTCAACACAACACCCAACCGTTCGAATCAACGGATCATGAAACAAGTTCGCATTGGCATCGCTGGCATGGGGAACATGGGGAAGTTCCACGCTGATTATCTTCTGAATGGAAAAATTGACCGCTGCGTGTTGACCGCCGTGGCCGATGCCATGCCGGGCAACCTGGAGCGGTATTCGCAGCTGAAGACGTTCGATGATTCCGAGAAGATGGTGAAATCCGGGGAGATCGACGCCATCATCATCGCCACGCCGCATTTCCTGCACACCACCATCGGTATTCAGGCATTGCAGAACAACATCCATGTGCTGGTGGAAAAACCGATCTCGGTGCACAAGGCCGATTGCGAACGTCTCCTGGCCGCTCACACCAACAAGGAGCTGGTGTTCTCCGCCATGTTTCAGTCCCGCACGGAAGCGAAATACCGCAGGATCAAGAAACTGATCGACGACGGCGAAATTGGAAAACTGACCCGGGTGAACTGGATTGTGACCGACTGGTATCGCACCGAAGCCTACTACGCGAGCGGCGGGTGGCGTGCCACCTGGAAGGGCGAGGGCGGCGGAGTTCTCCTGAATCAATGCCCCCACAACCTGGATCTGCTCCAATGGTTCTGCGGAAGGCCGGAGCGCGTGCGCGGGTTTTGTCAGTTGGGACGTTATCACAACATCGAGGTGGAGGATAATGTGACCGCGTACCTGGAGTTCGGTGGTGGGGCGACCGGAGTGTTTGTGACATCCACCGGAGAATCCCCCGGCACCAATCGTCTTGAGATCACCGGCGAACGCGGCAAAGTCGTGTTGGAACAGGGTCGCCTGACGTTCACCCGCAACGAAGTGTCGATGCTCGAATTCAGCAGAACGTCCAAGGCCGGATTTGCCCGGCCGGATGTCTGGAATGTCGAGATCCCGTTCGACGGTTCCGGGGGACAACACACGGACATCACCCGGAATTTCGTCAACGCCATCCTCGACGGCGAGCCGTTGATCGCCCCGGCCTCCGAAGGGGTCTGGTCGGTGGAGCTGGCCAACGCCACGCTTTATTCGTCATTGACCGGCGAGCTGGTTGAGCTGCCCCTCGACGCGGCGGCGTACGAGAAGAAGCTCAACCAGCTGATCGCGGAATCGAAGTTCGAGAAGAAGGTGGTGCAAACCGCCGGTGAAGATTTTTCAAAATCCTTCAGCCGTTGACCCTGCGTCCCGGGTCAGCCGGTATGGCGGGGGGATGCTCACCGGGACGGTTCGCGCTACCTTTCCCCCCCCCAACCCAACGGAGGTAGGGCGAAGCGTCCCGCTGAGCCGCTGGACCGCTCACCGGG
>JAIPJX010000139.1 GCA_021733945.1 Verrucomicrobiota bacterium
CACCGGGACGGTTCGAGCGAATGGCAGTGCGGTTCGTGCCACCTTTTCAGATCTTCAACCGACGTGGTGCTTGGAGGTCAGATACTTTTTCCAAACAAGCCAATGGAAGCAACGGTTCGAAGAATTCTGTCTTGCACCCGACGGGCGCGAAACAAAAAGGGCCTCCCTCGTTTGGAGGGAGGCCCTTGAGTTCTCAGGGAGGAGAGGGTGTCGGTCAGTTGGGGATGACCACCGTGTCGATCACGTGGATGACGCCATTGCTGGCGGCAACATCCGTCTTGAGGACCTTTGCTTCGTTGATGGTCACCGTCCCGTTGGCGACGTTGACGTTGAGTTCCTTGCCGTTCACCGTCTTGGCTTTCATGGTTTTGACGTCAGCGGCCATGACTTTGCCGGCCACGACGTGGTATGTGAGGATGGCTACGAGCTTGTCCTTGTTCTCCGGCTTGAGCAATTCCTCCACCGTGCCCTTCGGAAGTTTGGCGAAGGCTTCGTCTGTTGGGGCGAAGACCGTGAAAGGTCCGTGTCCCTGCAGTGTCTCGACGAGACCGGCAGCTTTCACTGCGGCCACCAGGGTATTGAAGCTGCCAGTTGTGGAAGCCACGGCGACCAAATCCCCCGTTGTGGCGGCTTGGGTTGAGGTGTTCGGGAGGCTGAAGGTGACAGCGACGGCGACGAAGAGGCTTTTTGTGATAGTGACGATTGTTTTCATGTTTTTGTATGGGTTCTCTAGTTTTGTGTTGTTGGGGAGAGCATCGGTCTTCGGTGGCAGCGACCGTTGGATCCGGCCTGAGGGCCGTGAAGCGACGGTCTGGAGAGACCCGAATGTTCGATGTGGATTCTCGTTTTTCATGTTCGTGTTCCTGCCTGGCAGGTTCGAATATGTCTATACAATGTCTAACTAAGGTCTATATGTCAAGCGTTTGTCTAAAAAAAGTCAGATTGTTTTTCGGGGTGTTGGAAACAGCGTTTTTATGGGTGTTTATGAGGGTAAACGCGCTTGTTCTGGAGGATGTGGTGTTTTTTTTATCCCGTTTCAAGGTGTGGATGACTAACAAATGTCTAATGACATGGGTGCGATTGCGGAAGTGGTGGAGTTGGGTTCGGTCTGGGGGGAGGGCTTCCGTGGTGTTGAATTGATTTATCCCTGGGTGTGTTCCTGAGCTTGTAATCGGTGCGGTGATTTCTATGGTGGTGTCGATGGGACTGGAAGCCAATTTGAGAGGGTTGCAGGAACGGATCGGAAACGCGTGCCGGAGGGCGGGGCGCGATCCGGAGTCCGTGACCCTGATGGCTGTGAGCAAGTATCAGCCGCCAGAGGCGGTTGCCGAGGCAGCTGGTCTGGGAATCAAGGTTTTTGGGGAGAACAAGGTTCAGGAGGCCAAGGCCAAGATTGGCCGATGTCCGGGGTCTCTCCGGTGGCAACTGATCGGACATCTGCAGTCGAACAAATGTCGGGATGCGGTTCAGCTTTTTGAGATGATCCAGAGTGTGGACAGCCTGAGCCTGGCTCGGGAGATCGACAAATGCGCGCAGAAAGCGGCGAAAACAATGGCGGTGCTGCTCGAGGTGAATGTTGCGGGCGAATCGACGAAGTTTGGATTTAGTCCGGAGGCGCTCGTGGCGGAGTTGGAGACATTAAACGCGCTGCCGAGGGTTGAGATTCATGGGCTGATGACCATGGCACCCTGGTCGCCGGATCCGGAGCGGCCGAGGGCGGTGTTTCGTGAGTTGCGCAAACTCAAGGAGCGTTGCGAGGAAATTTTGGGAGCCCCGCTCAGCGAGCTGAGCATGGGAATGAGTGGCGACTTTGAATCGGCCATCGAGGAAGGATCCACCCTGATTCGAATTGGGACCGGATTGTTCGGTTCCCGTTCGGCCGATCGTCGCGAGGGAGCAGGAAAAGAACCTGCTCCGAAAGAGCTTTAATTCACCAATGAACCGAGTAATTTTTACATCATGTCTGTGACTGTTGAGACATTTGCGAGCGAGATCGCCGAAGCTTTGAAGGCGTTTGACAGGTATATTGTCTGCCTGGACAAACCTCCCCAGGATTGCGCGCTCTCGCTGAATTCCCTGATGGAAAAGGCGATCAAGGCCTACGACAACCGGGGGCCCAACCTTCGCCACGGGATCGCGCTGGATAAACAGGTGACGATCATTCTGAGCCAGACCGAGGGGGATCGGCCGTTGTGCGGCATTTATTTTAATCTCCACACGCCCTATCACCGCAAGCCGCCTGTCAAGAAGGAGAAGACCGAGAAACGTCCCTGAGCGCCATCTGCGCGCGGGGGGGCGGATTGTGCCGGGGGGAGTTTGATTCGAATCGAAGGGACTATTTGGGACGGACGTTGTCCCCGGTCTTTGCCTCTCCAGCGACCAGGTCCGCGGCGATGTTGCTGAACTGCCGGGGGCCTGTGATCCGGACTTCGCCCACTTTGGATCCGTCGCGGTACACATTCATCTGCTGGCCGGTCTCCGGCATGGGGCTGAGGTAGAAATCGATCACCACAAATCGGGACACTGCGTTGGCTGAAGCGATCGTGCCGTTGGGTTCATCGATGGGGGTGACCGTCAGTTTTTCGGTGGTGAACCCCTCTTTGCCTCCGGGAACGGACCGATCTGCGGTGGTGGATGCGTTCTCGCGGGTGGAGGTGCAACCGGGTGCGCCGAGGAGGGCGAGTAGGCAAATCGAAGCAAGTCGCATGAGGAGCAGTTAAAGACTCCGGGGAGCCATCGTCAATCGTCAATACGGACGCTCGTGACCGAGCCGGCATTGACGTGCCATCGTCCCACAGTCCCGGGGCCCTCGATCAGGTGCTGGTTCTGGGTCACGGTGAGGAAGACCTGGCTGCGGGTTTGATGGGCACGCTGCAGGAGTGGCAGGAAGGCCGCCCGCCGTTTGGTGTCCAGTTCGCCCATGACATCGTCGATGAGCAGGATGGGAGGATTGCCGTGGATTCCCGTCAGGTATTCCACCTGGGCCATTTTTAGAGCGAGCGCGATCGAACGTTTCTGGCCCTCGCTCCCGAACTGGATGGCCGGTCGGTTGTTGAGCAGGAGTCGGACGTCGTCCCGGTGGGGGCCAATGACGGTCTGGCGCAGGGCGCGTTCCCGGTGGCGGCTCTGGGCAAGCTCGACCGCGAAATCGCCGCGAACCGACGGGTGATCCTCGAGCCGCAGTTCTTCCTGATCCAGAGCGATGCGCCGGTAAGCCAGTCGGGCGAGGGGGGAGAGGCGGGGGAGGAGTTGGGTGCGATGGTGCATCAGCTGGTTGCCGGCGGTGACGAGTTCCTGGGTGAAACTGTCGAGCGCCGATTCGTCAATGGAGCGTTGTTTGAGCAGGGCGTTTCGCGAACGCAGTGTTTTTGTGTACCTCTGGAGGAGGGGGAGATAGGTGGGATCCGTCTGGGAAAGCAGCAGGTCGATGAACCGTCGACGCCGGCTGGCGGACCCTTTGACAAGCTGCAGGTCTTCCGTGCAGAAAACAACCGCCCGGAGAGCCCCCAGGAACTCCGAGATCCGCCGGATGTTGCGGTCATCGAGCGAGATCTGGCGTTTGGAGGTCGACCAATAGAGTTTGAGGTCGTGTTCCTCCCGGCCGACGACATGGGCCCCGACGAAGTAGCCGGGTTGATCGTGGCGGACCATTTGTGCGCCGGGAATGCCGCGGAACGAGCGCAGTGTTGCCAGGAGGTAGATTGCCTCCAGGAGGTTGCTCTTGCCCTGAGCGTTGTCACCGATCAGGAGATGGAATCCGGGCTGGAAATCAAGATCGAGCCGTCGGTAGTTCCGGAAATCGCGGAGCCTTAAATGAGCGAGATGCACGGGAAGGCGGGGCGGTTGCGGGTCGATGCCATGTTACCGGGGCGGCTGGGGGGGCTGTTCCCGGGCGGCCCGTTCGGAACGGAGCAGGGCGTAGAGTTCGCCAAGCTCGAGGCCCCGCAGATATTCCCTGCGGACCTGGCCCAGACCGCGGCGGACCATGAGTGCGTTGACATTTGTCTTGCCGACGTACAGCACACCCAGTCCGTTGCCAGCCGCATCGCGATAGGTCACCGCAACCTGGACCTGATTCGAGAGGGCGATCTCGTTGAGTTCTTTGCTGGCATTTGCGAGGAGTAGGGCAATGTTGCTGGACTTCAGGTTCTCCGGTGCCGGAGCTTCCACGCCGGTAAGGCGAAATTTGAACATCGCACCTTCTCTGTCCCTCAAGTTCAGGGTGTAGTTGTCGCTGACCTCGGTCACCTCCCCCTTGATGACCTCCCGTTCCGAGTCGGTGGTGCCTTCCCAAAGTTGGAGGGCCTCCGAGAAAGCCCGGATCGGGGAGAGGATGGCCGGGTTCTGGTAGAGGAACCATCCGAGGACAAACGGCAGGCTGATCATCAGCAATGCGGTGAGTTTGTGCAGGCGAGCCATGATGAGGAGTCTAGGAAACGGCGGGAAGTTCCGGGTGCGGAGGTCCGGGAGTCTGGGGTATGCGTGATGGGATGGTATTCATGCCGCGCTGAGCCCCAACTTCGGTGATCGAAGGGATCAATTCAAGACCGTTGTTTTCCGTGAGGGCTGGAGAGCAGAGGGGGGGGGCGTGCGAGGGCGTGTTTTGTCTGACGGGTTTTGGCGGGAATGGGTGGGTGGGATTGGGCCGAGATGTGCCGGTTTGAAGGCTCGGTTGGGAGCCTGCAGCGGGAAATTTTGAGTTGCATTCTGCTGCGAAACATTCACATTCCTGCCTAAGTCGTCTGAACAATGAGTGGCCTTTCAGGTGTGCAAAACCCGGTGCCGACGCATTCGTGAGTTTTCGCCTTGAGTATCCGAGCAGCGCTTGAAGTTACCGGTACAACCAGTGATTGCTGTCGTGGAACCACTTTCGGTATGGGATACCGATTGGAAATTCACAGGTTGCGGACTAGGTTGATTTGGCTGGTGAATCATTGGTTGCAGGCAGCAACAGACGGTGACCAGCTGACGGCTTCGCCGGTTTGGCGATTCCGCTCTTGGTATAAAGAACAAACAAAAAAACGATGTCCAAAGTAAATACATCTGGGAAAGAGATCCGCTGGTTGAACTGCGTTTTTCTTCTGGGGACGCTCCTGCTGGCCTTGACTGTTGTGCCGGCTTTCATCTGGATGAAGGGCCTCGACTGGTTTCAAGTGGCCCTTTTTGTGGGACTTTTTATCTGCACGGGATTGAGCATCACCCTGGGCTATCACCGACTTTTTTCGCATCGTTCGTTTCAGGCGAGTTGGCCCGTGCGTTTTCTGACGCTGGTTTTCGGGGCTGGTGCCTTTGAGAATTCAGCGTATTCATGGGCTGCGGACCACCGTCGCCATCACAAGCATGTGGATCACGATGAAGATCCGTACGATGCGACCAAGGGATTGTTTCATTCTCACATCGGGTGGATTTTGTTCAAAACACAGGAAGATACTCCTCTGGACATCGTAAAGGATCTGCAGAAGGACAAGTTGGTGATGTGGCAGCATAACCATTATCTGGCGATTTCGATCTTCGCGGGTTTTCTGCTGCCGGCGATATTAGGGGGGATCTGGAACGGTTGGGAGGGTGCCATCGGAGGGTTTCTGGTGGGTGGATTGGCTCGGGTGGTGAGCGTGCAACATTTTACCTTTTTTATCAATTCGCTCTGCCACTACATCGGTCGGCAACCCTACTCGACCAAGTGCACCGCCCGGGACAGTGCCCTCATGGCGCTGTTCACGTTCGGAGAGGGATATCACAATTTTCACCACACCTTTCAGCACGATTATCGCAACGGGTTGAAGCCGTGGCAGTTCGATCCTACCAAATGGACGATCTGGATGCTTTCGAAAGTCGGAATGGCCAAGGCGCTCCGAAGGGTGCCGCAGGAACGAATTTTACTTGCTGAAATAACGGAACAACACCGGTTGCTGGCCGAGAAAATCAGCTTAAAATCTGCGAAACTCTCCGAACCGATTCAGACCCGGTTGCAGGCTGCGCAGGCTCGTCTTCAGGAAGCGTTCAGCCAATGGGAAAAGATGGAAGCTGAATACGGCAAGGCACTGGAAAAGAAGCTCGTCGCATCGAGGGAGAAACTTGCCGAGTTGCGTTGGGCCAAGCTTAAGTTTCAAAAAGCCATTCAGGACTGGCGGGAGTCCTATCGGATGGCCTTGGATTACTTCGCGTCGCAGGCGGCCATGGCCTGATCCCCGGGTCGGCGGTTTGCTGGGTTGGTCTTTCTGCGGGCCGAACCACGGTCGATCCTTGGCCGGTTCGGGTTGGTTTCCCTACCTCCGCATCCTTATTCTCAGGGCAATGAGGTGCCTCCTTCCGGTTGAAGGAGGCACCCTTTGAATCGACGCCTGAATCAGACCGCTCAGAAGGCGGGTGCGACCTCGATCCGTTCTCCTGGTGCGACAGAAAGGTTTTCGCCTTTGGACCAGATCTCGTCATTGATGAGAACCTTGAATTCGGCCTTGCTGTCCGCCTGGTTGGCTGCCCAAACCCAGGTGGAAGAATCAACACAGTTCAAAGGAATACCGCGTTCCCAGGTCAATCCGAGTCCTTGACCGCGGATAAAGAGCGAGTTTCCAAAACCAACGTTCACTTTCACGGCCACCATCGTGGTGGGTTGCTGCTGCACTTTCCTGGGTTTTGCCTCCTTGATTTCGGCCTTCGCAGGGGTTGAAATTGGAGCGATCTTGGGTGCCGGGCTTTTTGCGGGGACTTCGGCGGCTTTGGCAACCGTGGCGACTGACTTCACAACTGCTGGTTTCTCGGCGCGGGCGGCGGGCGCGGCGACGACAGTGGTTTTTGGTGCGGGGGGCGTTTTCTTGGATGGGGTCGCGGAGGACCGTTTTGAGGGTTTCATTGGATTCGATTTCAGTTTTCAGTTTTCAGTTTTCAGTTTTCAGTTTTCAGTTTTCAGTTTTTGCACTATGGGCGATTTGACACACCGAACCTTTCGGTTTTGCGTTTCGAACCGCTTAAATTCGGTTGAGCAGGTGGAATACCAACTCCGAGAAGTTTGTCTGAGTGAGGGCCGAAGGGATTGATCAGCCCGGTTCACCTGCTTGGTTCCCAACAATGCAACCGAAAGAGGGAGTGCATATACTTCACAAGGAAAGTTGTGTCAAATAATTTGTTGGATTTTGTTGGTCTTTTCATTTTTCATCGGCTTGAAAGTGCAATCAAACAGGAATAATCAGGAATGGGGACCTCCGTTCGGGATGGCTTGGATGCGGGCGGGGTGTATCTTTTGGTTTCTTTACGGTTCATCGGAATCGGGCTAACCTGCCTTTGCGATGTGTGAACGAAACATGGATGGTCGAAATCGGATCTTTCCGCCGTGGGGGATGTCCGAATCTGGCGGTTGTGTTTCCGGGTGCTGCAACCGGGGTTGGTTGCCGGAAGCCGGGGGGGCGCAATGACAGCTTTGATGCCGTCAATGGAATCGATGGTGGGAAACCCGCTGCTACTGATTTTTGTCGGGTTCGTGATCTGGATGCTGGTGGATGCCATTCGGCGGTCTGAGTGGCTGTGGGTGGTGTTCATCATCATATTCCCGGTGCTCAATGCGCCCCTTTATTTTTTCCTGGTTTACAGGAACGCCGTGGGCGCGGTTGCGGTCAATTTTGAGATTCCCGGTGCCCGGCAGCGAAAGCGAATCGAGGAGCTGGAATCGCAGATCGAGTTGTTGGACAAGGCGCACCACTACCTGGAGTTGGGAGACATTTACTCCGAGCAGGGGAAGAAGGACAGGGCATTGGTTTGTTATCAAAGCGCCGCGGAGCGGGATCCTGAGGATCTGGATATCCGGGGGCACCTGGGCCGATGTTTGCTCGAGTTAAAACGTCCTGGGGAAGCCCGGGTGCTGTTGGAATCGGTCTGTCTGGAGAATCCGAAACACGAGTATGGGTATTCGATGATGGCGCTTGCCGAGGCGTATGCGGCGCAGGGCGATCAGGATTCCGCCATCGCGACTCTTGAACGGGTGTTGCTTGAAAACTCCTACCCGCAGGCCCGTGTTCAGTTGGCCGAGCTCTATCTCGCCAAGCAACGTACGCAGGAGGCTGAGCGGGAATTGCGGGAAGTGGTGAAAGACGACTCGGGCGCACCCGATTTTCAGCGAAAGAGGGATCGGGTCTGGGTGCGGCGGGCTCGACAGCTGCTGGGGTAGATTCTCAATTTCTGGCCGCCGGACGGGTGTTGAAGAAACGGGGAATCCGTTCGCGTTGCGAGCTGTTCGCTTTATTTCGAGCCGTCGGTTCCAATGCGAAACAGGTGTTGTTCCCCCCGGATGAACAGGGCTCCCTGGCTGACTGCGTAGGAGGCGAGGGTTCGTTCGTTCAGGGGATTGCTGGCCACCTTGTCGAAAACCTTTCCCGGCCGAATAACGACGCCGAGACCTTCCTCGTTTTGGAAATAGATTTTGCCATCGGCAAATATGGGCGAAGCTGAGCAATTGCCTCCGATTCGTTCCTGCCAGTGGGTTTTGCCCGTGCGTGCTTCCAGGCAACTTGCCATTCCTGAATCCGAGAGCATATACAGCTCTTCGCCGACCAGCAGGAGGGAGGGCGTATTCGGTGCCCCCCGTTGAACCGTCCATGCCAGGTGAGTCGCTGTGACATCTCCAGCTCCGTCCGGGCGCACGGCCAGGACGCTGGGGCGATCGTATCCGGTTCCGATGAAGAGCAAGCCAAGACCAAACACGGGACGGGGAATCACCGAGTAACCGTCAAACCGCAGCTTCCAGAGCTCCCGTCCGGTTTCCGGGTGATACGCCCCGAGCATGTTGCTGCCGGGACTGATGATCTGCCGTTGGCCGTTCACTTCGATCAGGAGGGGAGTTGCAAACGAAAAAGTCCGCTGTGCGTCCGTCGTTCGTTTGACCCGCCATTGAACGCTTCCGTCCCGGGTATTCAAGGCGACCAAGAATGGATCGCTGGCACCGTCACAGCTAAAAATCAAAAGGTCGTCTACCAGAAGTGGTGATCCGCCGCCGCCATGAACCGGTTCATACCGGATCTCCGAGTTTTTCCATAAAACCCTGCCATTGAGGTCCAGGCAGGCGGTTCCCTGACTGCCGAAGTGCACAAAAAGCCGGTTCTGTCCCACCACCGGACTCGGACTCGCGTGGCTGTTCTTGCCGTGGATCTGAAGGCGCTTGGAAGTGTCCACGACGAACAGCTCCGTGGTCCACTTCAACGCGCCGGTTTCTGAATCCAAACACAGCGCCTGCAGGGACAACGAGGAACCGTCCGCTGCCGCAACCGCTGTCGTGAGGTACACGCTGTTGGCGACGACTGCTGGTGAAGACCAGCCTTTCCCTGGAATCGGCTGTTTCCAGGTCACGTTTTTTGTGGAGGTCCATTCGGTTGGAAGATTGGATTCGGTTGAATGTCCCTGAGCCGCCGGGCCCCGGAACTCGGGCCAGTCCGCCCGGAGTCCGTCGGACAGGAAGCTGAGGATCGCCAGGATCGAAAAGGAAAGCCAGGAACGTAACATGATCGTTTTTTAAGCGAGTCGCCGCTCAAATGCAACTTTCGCGCGCATCGTTTTTCTTGAAACAAGACTGCGCCAAAATGGCGCTCGGTGATTCGTTTTGTGGGAGGGGATGGTTTTGGGAGGGGCAGGAGGCGGGATTCTGCGGATTTATTGGGGGGGAACTCGATTCGGGTCTTCCGGACAAGGAGACAAGGAGCCTGTCCCTTTGTTTGGTTTTGAACCAGGGACGATTTGGAGTTTTCCAGAGGGTGCAGGATATGCGTAGAGTGGCGCATGCGGATTATGAATCTCAACCCTTCGGACGATATCGGCGCCAGTTCCTGGTTTGTCGAGATGGATGGCCACCGGATCCTGCTGGATGCAGGCACTCACCCCAAACTGGACGGGAAGGAGGCCTTGCCGTTGTATGGAGAAATCGCGAATGAATCTGTCGATGCCATCGCCCTGTCGCATTGCCACCACGATCATGTGGGGTCACTTCCAGTGGCACTGAGGCAGTTTCCGAACGCTCATGTTTACATGACTGAGTTGAGCTATTTCCTCATTGAACGGGTGCTGCACAATTCGGTGAACGTGATGATGCGTCAGCGCGAGGAGTTTGGAATTGAGGAATATCCGCTGTACACGCACCGGGAGGTCGATGATCTGGCGTACCTGTTCCAGGGCTGCAAATACAATCGCGAAGTGCCGTGGAGTGTCCCTCCCCACCGCGGGCGAGCGGAGTCTCCATCACCGACACTGGAGTTCTATGATGCCGGGCATGCACTTGGGTCGGCGGGAATCATGATTCGGGGCCGCCGGGAGACCTTCTTTTACACGGGGGACGTGTGTTTCCAGGATCAAACTCTCCTGAAGGGTGCCCGTTTTGAGGATGTATCGGCCGATGTGATGCTGGTGGAGACCACGCGGGGAGCCCGGGAGATTCCGGCGGGACAGACGCGACAGTCCGAGGTGGATCGACTGGTGGAAGCGATCCATAGTGTGAGCGAGCAAAAAGGGGCGATCCTGATACCTGTGTTTGCGTTGGGCCGGACCCAGGAGATTCTGGCTCAGCTGGCGTTGTTGATGCAGGAAGGTAAACTGCGCAAACAACCTGTGTATATTGGTGGGTTGGGGCGGGTTTACACGGAGATCTACGATCTGGAGGCGCACCGGGTGCATCGGCAGCACACCAATCTGAAACTGACCGAAGCGTTGAACCTGATCGTTCTGGATCGGGACAAGATGGAGAAGATTAAACTTTCAGGAGGGCGCCTATTTGTGCTGACTGCGGGCATGATGAGCGAGAAAACGGCGGCTCATGAACTGGCGACCCGGATGGTGGGGGATGAGCGGCAGGCAATCTTTTTTGTCGGGTATGCGGATCATGAAACTCCGGGCGGCCGGTTGAAGGCTGCCAAGCACGGGGAGACGTTTCACTTCAGCAACAGCGGAGGCGAGTTGACGCGGCGCTGTCGGGTGGAGGATTTCGATCTGACGGCACACGCCAACCGGGACGAGCTCGTGGATTTTGTGGGGCGGGTGGGACCGAAGAAGGTCCTTTTGGGCCACGGTCTGCCGGAGGCGCGTCAATGGATGGAAGAGGAAATCAAACGGCGGTTTCCGAAGATCAAAGTGTTCCAACCCACCCCGGGAGGGAGTCTGGAGGTTTGAGGCCCCGGGTGGGGAGCGTGGCCCCATCCGATCGGATTGGTTACGAAAAATCCTCGGGGTGATCCAGGATTCGGCCGATCGCACGGCGGTCTTTTTTGGTGGGGCGACCCAGTCCCTTTTCTGTGGAGAAAATGGGCTGACGCTTGGAATCTTTCAGGCGTTCGTATTCGGTGGCCGGTGTCAGGTCCTCATAATACTGATCGACCAGGCTGGCCCCGACTCTCCGGTCAATGAGCCCGGTGACTCGGACGGTGCGTGTGATGGATCCGGTTTTGACTGAGATGACTTCGTTGATTCGGACGGTTCGCGCCGGTTTTACCTTGTGGCCGTTGACGTGAACGTGCCCGGCCCGGCACTCGTCGGTTGCGAGGGAGCGGGTCTTGAGCAGTCGCACCGCCCAGAGCCATTTGTCAATGCGCAGATCCTGGGTGTCCATGGGGCGTGGTGGGTTGTTGCCGGGAGGTGTGGTTCAAAGCAGGAGTCTTGAGATTTGCTCGTAGTTCTGAACGATGTGTGTGGCTTTTGTCAGTTTTTCGCGCGGAAGCGAATTCGTAATCGCGATGACCGACATGCCCGCGGCGAGGGATCCCTCCACGCCTGCTGCGGAATCTTCGATCACGCAGCATTCGCTGGGATCGACCTGGAGGAGCTGAGCCGCACGCAGGAAGATATCCGGTGCCGGTTTGCCCCGTTCCACGTCCTGGGCGCTGACGACCACGGGGAAGAACCGGCGCAGGTCATCCAGCTCCAGGACGCCATCAATCACGGGATGAGAAGAGCCCGAGGCGACGGCGAGCCGGCACTTGAGCGAGAGTTTCTCAACCAGGGCGGGCAGTCCGGGAAAGATTGGTTTTTCACGGTCGATCATCTCCAGAAACCGGCGCTGTTTACGATCCGTCAGGTCGGCAAGGGAATGCGGAGGACGATGGTTCCGGATGAAGTCGATCCAGACCGCCTGATCGGATTTTCCGTAGTACGCTGGGAAATCGATTCCGTGGCTGGTTGCCAACCCGAGTTCGTGGAAAATCTCAAGGAACGCGCGTTCGTGCCGTGGTTCGCTGTCAACGATCACGCCGTCCATGTCGAAGATGATGGCTTGGAAATGTTTCAATTCGATCGCGTGGTCAGGGGTGGGTGAGGCGGATCACGACCGAATGAAGATCGAGTCTGCAGGGCGTTCGATCAGGTGAAGCAGGTTGCCCTCCGGGTCGGAGAAAAAATGCACCCGACCGCCGCCTCCTGCCGGTCGGCTTTCGGCGTGGAATTCAACACCACGGGCGGTGAGGGTTTCCCGGGCGGAAACGAGCGACTCGACCTGAAGGGCGATATGGCGCCAGCCCGCCAGTTTGTTGTCGGTTGTCTCCGGTGAACTGGAATCGGCGCTGTAGATTTCGAAGATCGCTCCTCCGCCGAGTTCGATGAAGAAGGCGGGGGGGGATTGATCGATTGCGAGGACAACGGTCGCCCCCAGTTTGTTGACATACCAGTCTTTCAAGGCGACCGGGTTGCCTGAAGCCAAGCCGATGTGTTCGACACGAAACTGCATAATGTTGATTAAAGCATTGTGGGGAGGGAAGGCAACGAGTCTTTCGGTCAGGTTGCGCTTTGCAGGCCGGTCGATGGACGGTTTTTCGCAGGCGGGTTGGATGGTGGTTCCGCTTGCCAACGAGAGGATTTCCGAGCATGTTGGAAGGGCGTTCGAACGGGCTCGTTTAAAAAAACGATCCGGTTTTCCTATGGCAGAGTTATCCACGGCACCGTTTATGGTAAACGTCCAACCAAGGTTAGAAGCTGAGGGGGGCGCTGTTCCGCTTGAGTCGCCGTTCTACATTGTCCGGTCCGCAGACGAAGAGTTTCACAAAGCGATCGCCCGGCGCGAAAGCACGGTGCTGGTGAAAGGTTCGCGGCAGATGGGGAAGACATCGCTTCTGGCACGAGGGTTGCAGGGAGCGTGCAAGGCCGGGGCGACGGTGATCCTGACGGATGTTCAAAAGCTCAATGCCAGCGATCTGAACACGGTGGAGGCATTTCTGTTCACTCTCGCGGATTTGATGGCGGAACAGCTTGATCTGACAATTTTGCCCAGGGATGTTTGGAAGAAGGGGGAACGGCCGGTCACGAATTTTGAGCGCTACCTCAAGAGGGAAGTGCTCAAGGGGGTACCCAACCAGCTGGTCTGGGGATTGGATGAACTGGATCGGTTGTTTAGTGTTGATTACGGTGCGGATGTTTTTGGTTTGTTCCGAGCCTGGCATAACGAGCGGGTGCTGGATCCGTGCAGTTCGCTCGCGCGGTTGACTCTTGCCATTTCGTATGCGACCGAGGCGAGCCTTTTCATTGGGGACCTGAATCATTCCCCCTTCAACGTCGGTACGCGGCTGACGCTTCAGGATTTTACACCGGAGCAGGTTGCCGAGCTGAACCGGCGGTACGGGAGCCCGCTTCGCGAGGGGGAAGACCTGGAGAGGTTCTATCGACTGGTGGGGGGGCATCCGTTTTTGGTGCGGCGCAGTCTGCACGAGATGGTGCTCCGTTCCCTCAGCTACGACGTCTTTGAAGGTGAGGCGGAGTCCGAGGACGGTATCTTCGGGGATCACCTTCGGCGGATCCCCCTGCTGTTGGCCGAAGATCCCCTTTTTCGCGATTTGGTCCGGGGGATGTTTCATGAACAGGTATGTCCGACCCTGGATAGTTTCGAACGTCTTCGCAGCGCGGGGTTGGTCGTGGGCCTCTCGATTGGGGACGTTCGACCCAGGTGTAAATTGTACGCCGACTATCTGCGCCGACATCTGAAATGATGCGGCGACTTGTGGCGTTTGGAACATTGCCATTCGTTTAAGGTGCGGAGATGACCTCGTTGAGGATTCCTCGGTGCTTGCAGTGGAGCGGATTGAGATGCTGAATGAAGAGTGAGTGGGTGTGTCTCTTCGGGCATGACCAAAGCGGCGTCGACGCTGCGCTCTGGCGCGCACTCCAGAACACCGTCGTTCTTCCGACGCCATGGGTCAGAATCCATCCCCATTGCAAACATTCGCTCCAAACGGACTACCCCTGTGAACGATCTCGGCGCAACATTGATTCTCGGCGGAGGCAGCTGCCGAACAGGGTGGAGTCTGTCGCGCTGCGACAGACAGGTTCCGCGTCGAGCGGCGCAACGAAGCGACGTACAGCGCCCGTCCGCGAAACCAAGGTGACACTACGGGGAAGGTTCGCTGGACGCGGACGGGGTTGTTGCAGTGCGGTTCGCTCTAGCATCCGAATCTTTAGCTCCAATGTCAGTGAATCCTACAGGGTGATATCCTCGGGGCGGACCTCGAGGCATTCGTCCTGATCTTCCCAGACAATCATTGGAAAATGGTCCAGAGCCTGGGGCAGGATTTCACGGGCTGCGAGGCCGAGCAGTCGTTCCGCTTCCGAGGCGGCGTCTTCGAAGGCTCGATCGTAATCCCGGACCGATTTTCTCTGCCGATCGTCCCAGTGTGCAACGGCGTGAACGGTGGCGTATTCCTCCGCCCAGTCCTTCAGGCTGCGGCGCAGGTCTTCCGGAAGCTCGTCGGCAGGGACGGCGGTGCCGGAGCAGTGCTGGCAGACCAGGCCCGATTCGATGACATCCCGCGTGAAGAGCGGGAGCAGGGGCGCACGGCAACAGGGTGATTCCGGATAGGCGGCAGGGGAGGACGCGAGGCGTTTGAGCCAGATCTGCCGGTCGTATCCGATCTGGGAAGCGAGCCGGTAGGCACCCAGGAGGGGGTGGGACAATCGCCAGACACGGCCCTGGAGCTGACCCAGGGTCTGAGCCATCCATCGAGCGAGAGTCAGGTCATCGAAATCCTGGAAAACCAGACTGTATTCTGCCCAAAGCTGTTCGAATGGAGAATCGGGCGTATTTGCCATGGTTCAAACAGTGACGATCCGTGTCCTGTTTGTCGAGCCGCGAAGCGGTTGGTTGCCGCTTCGCGCGGTCCGATCACGCGATGGCGGCAAGTTCCCTCCAGAGATAGGCGCTCATGGTCATGCCTTTGGCAAAGATGCCGAGATCGAATTTTTCATTTGGGGAATGCGCGTTGTCGTCCGGCAGCGCCAGACCGAGCAGGAGGGTGTCTGCTCCGAGCGTTTTTTTGAAATCGTTGACAATTGGAATCGACCCGCCTTCGCGCATCAGGACGGGGTCGTGGCCGAAAGCGGTTTTGAGGGCCCGCAGGCCTGCCTGCAGCCGAATGCCGTCCGGAGAAACGAAATAAGGTTCTCCGCCGTGTCCTTCCTGGACTTCGATGCGGACTGAACGCGGGCACAGTTTGCGGAGGTGAGCCGTGACCAGCTTGGCGATACGTTCGGGAGTCTGGTTGGGGACGAGGCGCATGGTGAGCTTGGCGCTCGCCCAGGATGGGATGATGGTCTTGCTGCCCTCGCCCTGGTAACCACTCGTGAGTCCGTTGATCTCCAGGGTGGGGCGGGCACTGCGCTGTTCGATGGGTGTGTAACCCCGTTCCCCCTCCAGTTGAGCGACTCCAAGAAACTTGCGATAGGCGGTTTCGTTGAAGGGATGCCGGGCGAGGTGTTTTCGTTCTGCGGCGGAGAGAGGGGCGACGTCTCTGTAAAATCCTGGAATTGCGATTCGGCCGTCTTTGTCGCGGAGTTGTGCGAGCAACTGGCAGAGGGCCATGGCCGGGTTGCCGACCGAACCGCCGAAAATTCCCGAGTGAAGGTCCCGGGAAGGGCCGGTCAGCTTGACTTCGAGGGCGCAGATCCCGCGAAGCGCATGGGTGAGTGTGGGGTGCCTGGGGCCGATCAACCCGGTGTCCGAAATCACAACGCCATCGCACTGTAAATCCTTCCGATGGTCCGCAAGGAAATCGGTGAGGTTTCTGCTGCCGACCTCCTCTTCACCTTCGATGACAAATGTCAGATCGCAGGGCAGCTCGGTGCCGGTTTTCAGGTAGGCTTCCACTGCATTGAGGTGGGCCAGGTGCTGGCCCTTGTTGTCGCTGGCACCGCGAGCGAAGAGTGCGGTTCCTCGCAGGCTCGGTTCAAACGGAGGGGAATCCCAGAGATCGAAAGGTTCGGCGGGTTGCACGTCGTAATGGCCGTAAACCAGGTAGTGAGGCTTGGAAGATTTGCCTTTTTTGGACGATGTGCGCGAGGGTTTGCGGGTCCGCGCGACGAGAATGGAATTGCCGGCAGTGGGGCACAGGCGTGTGTGCAGTCCGATCTGTCGGCAGTGCCGGGTCAACCAGTCAGCGCAGTTCTTGAGATCCTTGCGATGTTTGGGTTGCGCCGAGACGCTCGGAAATCGGACATACTCGCACAGTTCGGCGATGAATCGTTTGTTGTTCTTCTTCAGATACTCAAGGACTTTTTCCATGCGACCGATTCAAGCAGAAGATTGGGCGTGTGGAAATGCCGATCTCCGAGTGCCGGCACTCTGACCCGGGGCCGTTGATGTCAAGGTGGCCGGGAGATTTCGTTCCGGCGTGTTCCGGTC
>JAIPJX010000140.1 GCA_021733945.1 Verrucomicrobiota bacterium
CCGGGACGGTTCGCGCGAATGGCAGTGCGGTTCGTGCCACCTTTTCAGATCTTCAACCGACGTGGTGCTTGGAGGTCAGATACTTTTTCCAAACAAGCCAATGGAAGCAACGGTTCGAAGAATTCTGTCTTGCACCCCGTTTGGGGTGGATCGCCATTTTTGACTCGCTTCGGGATGTTGTGTGATGAATTCTGGGCCGTTGTTATAGCCTGTGCGTGAATCCGGACAGGTCGAACGCAAAGAATCCAATGCTTTATTCACAAACGACAGATCCCAATTTGATCGAATCCGCCAAGGACTGGCGGGATGATGATGGATGGCAGCGGTTTTACACGCGGTATGCGCCGGGGATCCGTGCGCACGCGCGGGGCAGTGGTTTGTCCGAGGCCGAAGCGGAGGATGTGGTGCAGGAGACGATGGTCAAATTGGCGCGGTATCTGCCCCGGTTTGAGTACAAACGAACGTTCTGCCGATTTCGGACCTGGCTCAACCAGATCGTGAACCAGCGGATTTTCGAGGCGTTGCATCTCCGCCGAAAACATGTCTACTCAGCCGAAAGGCTTGAGGAATTGAGTGCCGAGATGCATGCCGAGGATGTCGTCACGAGCGATCCGGTGGCTCAGGCCGAGGCCGAGCGCAGCCTTCTGGAGGCGTGCATGGCCCGGGTGCGGGATCAGGTGCAGCCCAAACACTGGCAGATCTTCGAAGCCAACTCGCTCCACGGATTGTCCGCAGACAAGGTTGCCGCCCTTCACGGCACGACCAGCGCGAATGTTTGGGTGATCCGACACCGGATGGTTCGTTTGTTGCGACGCGAGTGGCATCTCCTGCTCGAAGCGCCGTTCTCTCCGGGTGACCTGATTTGAGTGGCGGGTGCTCCCGTGTCTGACATCGCGCCACGGCCGTTCGGACAAGGTGCGGCGATGTCCTGACGGAAGATTCCTGGCTGCTTGCGGTGCAGCGTGAGATCCTGATGGGAAGCGAGTGGCTTTGGTTCCCGAGGAGCCAGTGCGAACGCGGAGGCGCTCCTGATTCCGTATCCGGTGCCCCTGCGGGGCTATTCCCCCACGAATCGCTCGAGCAGCACCTCTGTTTCGATCCGCTGCACCTGGCGGAGCAGGTCTGTCTGAGAATCCGATTGCGAAGCAGCCAACCGGCAGGCTTCGATGAATGCGTAGGGATCCCATCTTCCGCCCGGGAGAAGAGTGCGCTCCAGATCGGGATCAAGGGAGTGAAGCAGCAATTTGACCCGCCGGGCGATTTCGTCGAAGGCACCATGGGTGCCCACCCGGCGGAACCAATAGGCCGCGTTGCCGTAGTCGGGTTCCCGCCGGTGCATGATGCCGTGGACGAAACTTCCATCCGGACCGTCGATGTTTTGGGAGAGGGAGTGGGATTCGTCCAGGTGATCGTGCCAGAGAAGCAGCAGGCTTCGGATCAGGTTCCGGGAGCCGTGGTCGAGGGAACTGTCCTCAAAAATTCGGTCGAGACCCGCCGTGAGCGTCTGGACCGGGAGGGTCGATTCGCGCCCCATGGGGCCGAGGTCGGCCAGGGTTGGTGTATTGAAAAGTGGGAGAACCTGCTCAAGCAGGGCACTGGGGGAGGGATTTGACATGAGTAGGGGTTAGTGGTCGACCCGCATTGGCGGAAGGTTGCCGGAGGTGTCGAAAGCCATGGGTTCGGCCGGGCCCCGGTCGGTCCAGGTCACATCCGGTGGGATGCCGTCCCGAGCTGCGATCGAGAGCTCCAGGTGTTCGAGAGAAAGGGTGTCTGCGATCCGGATCACGCGGCTTGTGGCGGGGTCGGCCTGACCCAGCGAGGCCAGCGCGGCGGTGATCGCTTCGCGGTCGGTGTCAAAATGAATTGGAATCTTTGCTCCGTTGGGGGTGAGCGCGGTGAGGGCGTTGACGTAGGTGGCCTTTTTGTTCATCGCGCTGACCAGGCGCGAGGTCGTCAGGTCGGCCAGCCCGATTCCGATGGCGTTGCCATGCGTCTCAGGCGTCATATCCCGCACGAAGATCCTCCGGATGGTCACGGGAAACTGGGATTTTTCGCCCAGGAACGAGGAATACCCGTGAACACTCCGCCCGATGATGTTCGGATCGATGCCCGCTCCGCTGATGTTTTTCCCGATCCGGTCCACAATCAAAAGGTCCACCTCCCGGATCGGCAGGGAGGGCATCAACCGTTGGGACAACCGGAAGAGCTCCTCTTCGCGCGTGATGAAATCGGCCGGGCGCACGACGTCAATCCGGGCGGTTTGATGGAACTGATTCTCCACGATCGCGATGCCGCAGAGGACTGGCACCGTGCGCAGGCTCACGCTCGCGATGTTCCGGATGACGGGCTCGTACCCGCGTGTACCCGCCGCCAGATGCGCCTGGGCGGCACCGACATGTTTGCCAAGCCCGATCACGAGCATTTTGAGAAGGCCGCTGCCGATGTTTCCGCTGAAATCCGTGTGCGGCTTGATGCGGTTGAGGATGATCACTCCGTCTGCAGCGAGCGCCTCCGAGCTGAAGTTCACCGGAACCCCGTCGGCGGTCTGCCCGATTTGCCGGACCTCCATGGACGCATGGATTGGGATTCCCATTGAGTCGGGAGTAATGCCGTATTCGGCGAGAACGGCGGTTTGTCCTTCGGGGGTTGCTCCACCGTGGCTGCCCATGGAGGGAATGAGAAAGGGCGCGGCACCGGCTGCCCGCACGATCCGCACCGTTTCACTGACGATTTCCCTGAGGTTCGAAATGCCGCGACTGCCCACGGTGATGGCGACCCTCCAGCCGGGTTGGATCTTTTCCAGAACACCGGCGCTGGCGAATCCTGCTGCGAGAGTGTCGTTGATTCGAACCGGCGGGGGCGCGTCGAATCTCTGCCGAATCGGAATCATGCTTGGAAAGGTCTGGCTCATACGGTTTCGATCGGTCTTTCGGCGTTCGTTGGTTGCCCGTGTATTAACGCCCGCCGGAAAGGGCCGCGTCAAGTGTGCGTTGGGATGATGAATGGGACCGGGGGTGGGGCATCTTGATCGATTACCGTTGGGGAATCCACGCAGGGTACCACCCGGGTCTGCTGTGGAGTTGCCACCCGGGCGCATCGGGAAACATTCATGAGCCTTCTGGAGGTGGCGCGTGAAAACGATGCCGAACGGAAGAAAATGCTTTCCATTCTCCAGCTGGAACCGACCCGGCGGAAAATGGCGATTAACATTTTGGTGACGGAAATGGAGCGGAAAAACGCCCCTCCTGAATTCATCGAAGCCTGGGATTCCCTTCAGGATGACGCACTGGCCGAGGCGGCTCGGAGCGTGATCGAAGAGGGAGCACTCGAAGGAAAGGTTGACCGCCGGGTCCGTGACACCATGATTTATTGGCTCTTCATGGCGCTGCTGATGGGTGGTGGTTGTTACGCAATCCTGCGATGGGCCGGGTTTCTGGCTTCCGGCTTTGAGCGGCGCTTCGGACCCTGATCCGACCCGGCTTTTCAAACCCAATTTAAAGAGGTAGGCTTTTTTCGGTTGGCCTTTTCAGGACTCCCCCGGTGGGACAAAGCGATTTGGATGAATGAGATTCTAAGATGTTTTCGGGTGCTCGGTGTGCAGCCAGATGCGAACGGCAAGGTCGTGAAGAAGGCCTACCGGGATCTGGTCAAGAAATGGCATCCGGATCAGTTCGGGGATGATCCAGCCCGGCGAACCGAGGCCGAGGAGAAACTGAGGGAGATCAACATTGCGTTCGACCGGATCCGGAACACGCCCCCCGAAGAGTTGAGTCGCGCGGTCTCTCCGAAGCCGGCTCCCCAGCAGCCGCGTCCTGCTCCAGATTCCAAACCGACCTCGGCCCGGCCAACGAAAGGCCCGTCGCCCCGGAAAAGGACCCAGCCGCAACCTTCGAAACCACCGAAACCGCCCGATCCCGGACCAGCCCGGCGTCCCGTGAAGAAGGCGCGTCGCAGCGTGTGGGAGGTTGCGTTTGCGATCGCCCTGGGTGCGGGTGTGCTGTGGCTCTGGTACGCGCTTCTGGTTCCGTCCGAATCCGTCCGGAAACGAAAAACCGTTCGAACCGTTTCCCAGCCGGCCCTACGCCCGGAGTTGTCCGGACCGCAGAACCAGGCTGATGCGCCGTTTTCCAACCCGTCGGCTTCCCGGTCCGAGATGAACAACGGAGCGGATGGCGGATCGGGCGGAACGATCGTTTCGAATGTCGATCGTGCTGAGACAGTCGTCGGCGGGCCCGGTGAGGCCGCAGCCGACGCGATTTCCGGATTGGCGGGGCAGGCTGCCGGAGGTTTCCAGATGCGATCCGAGAGTTTTGTGCCGAGTTCGTTGGGTGACGTGCGGGAGGCCATGACACCGCCGGATTCCGGATCGCCGGGGCCTGTGATATCCGAGGCATTGCGGGTTGCGATCACGCCACCTCCGGCGTCCCTGGAACCGCCGAAACCGACGATGACCGAGGCGGCGGAGGCTGATTTCCAGAAGGGAATGGAGTTTGCGGAAGGGCGTGGCGTGGCCCGCGACTACGAACAAGCTGCGGTCTGGTATCGGCGGGCGGCGGAAGGCGGGCACCCGGTGGCACAACGGCGGTTGGGGATGCTTTATGCGACTGGAAAGGGAGTCGGGCAGGATTCGCGAGAGGCGGAAACCTGGCTGGAGCGATCGGCGGGAGGAGGGGACGCGGACGCGAGTCTGGTGAACGGTCTTCTGGTTCTGGCACGTTCCTCGGCTTCCGAACCGAAACCAGTGGTTCGTTCGGAAACAGCCACCCCCGCTCCTGCATCCGGTCGTTCCCCTTTGTTCAAGGAGTTGATGAACCGGGCGGACGGAGGTGCTGCCAATCCGCCGGCAAGGGTCTCCGAAGCGGACCCCGGGGAGGCTGTATCAGCCGTGGAGACCGATCCCCAGCGTCAGTATGAGAGGGGCTTGAGGCACGCGGCTGGCGAGGGCGCGGAGCGCGACTATTCGGAAAGCGCAAAGTGGTTTCGGATGGCTGCGGATGCGGGCCATGCCGAAGCGCAGAAGCAGCTGGGATTGCTTTATGCGAGCGGGAAGGGAGTTCCTCAGGATTATTTGGAGGCGGAAAAATGGCTGCGCAAGGCCGCCGAAAAAGGAGCCGTGGGTGCCGTGTTGTCCAAGGGCGGCGCACCGAAGGACCCGTCCCCCGAAACGGAACCGCCGGGATCGTCCGCAACAGGACCTGCGCCGGCCTCTGAGATTGCCGTGGATCCCCTGAAGAAGGGGTCGTAGGCAAGCGGGCCATGGCCGGAGATCAACCCAGAAGGGAGGGGCCGTCGGAGCTGCCGAAACAGCGTTCGTGCTCCTGAATGGCGTAACGGTCGGTCATTCCGGAGAGATAATCGCAGATGGCGCGGTGCCATCCAATTTTGAGCGCGCGTTGGCGGGAGTGTTCGCCGATACGATCCGGATGCTTGAGGAAGAAGGTGAAGAGTTCCTTGAGCATGCGGACGGCGCGGCGGTTGGGACCGTGCACTTCCGGGTTGTAGTAGAGGTTGCGATAGAGGTATTTTCGCAACTCCAGGTTCGATCGGCGGCGCTCCAGGCTGTACTGAACCAGGGCTTTGGGCTGGAGTCGGACATCATCGGCGCTCTGCACGCCGGAAGCCCGGATCCGTGCGTCCGTGGTGTTCACCACATCATGGACCTGGGTGTCAATCAGGCACCGGATCACGAAGTAACGACGGCATTCGTCCGGGAGTTTTCCATGTTCCTTGCGGACGCTTCGCGAAGCGTCGGCCCAGACACGGATCTGTTTGCACAGATCCTTTTCGTTGAGAAGGCCGGCCTCGAGTCCGTCATCCAGATCATGGCTGTAGTAGGCGATTTCATCCGCCAGGTTCGCGACCTGGGCTTCCAGGGACGATGAGCGGGCATCGAATCCGGCGCGCCGGCTTGGATGAGCAACGCGGGAAAAATGTTTGTCCAACCCCTCGCGAACCTCCCAGGTCAGGTTGAGGCCGGCGAAGCCGGGGTATTTCTGTTCGAGGTCCTCGACGATCCGGAGGCTTTGGCGGTTGTGTTCGAATCCGCCGTGATCCTTCATGAGCCGGTTCAGGGCGACCTCACCCTTGTGTCCGAAGGGAGCGTGGCCGAGATCGTGGGCGAGGGCGATGGTTTCGGTGAGGTCCTCGTTCAAACCGAGAGCGCGGGCGATGTTTCTCGAGATGGCCGCCACTTCCATGGTATGGGTGAGCCGGGTGCGCAGGTGGTCCCCGGTGCCGTTGAGAAAAACCTGGGTTTTGTACTCCAGCCGACGAAACGCGCGTGAATGAATCACACGATCCCGGTCCCGTTGGTAGGCGGTGCGCCAGGCGGGTCGGGATTCGGGGTGCACCCTGCCCCGGGTATCGCTGCTGAACTGGGCATACGGGGCAAGGGTGCTCCGTTCGCGTTGTTCGAGGGTTTGATCGTTAAACAGCATGGTGCGGGTGAGCATTCTGTGATGCGAGCCGCTTCGAACCGCGGGATCTGTGGTCGGAAACGAATCGGCGCGGATGCCGTCCCGGGGATCAGTCGGTGATCAGACTCTGCACCGAAATGCCCCGAAGCTCGAACAACCGGCGGATGACGTCTTCAATCAGGTTGTTCGGGCAGGAAGCCCCTGCGGTGAGACCGACCGTGATTTGTCCGGACTTGAGCCAGTCATTCGATTCAACCTCCTCGTGCCGGTGCTGGTCGTAATGGACAATTGCGTCTGCCGAGATCAATTTGGCCGCGTTTTTGATGAAATAGGTTGGCAGTCTGGCTTCGCCCATTTCCGCCAGATGCGAGGTGTTGGAGGAGTTATAGCCTCCGATCACAAGCAGGAGGTCGATTGGTTCGGCGAGCAGTTTCTCAAGAGCGTCCTGGCGATCCTGGGTTGCCCCGCAGATGGTGTCGAAAAACCTGAAGTGTTTTTCAATTTCACCCACCCCGTATTTCTGGACCATGGCCTCCTTGAGCCGGCGTTGGACCTCCTCGGTTTCCCCCCGCAGCATGGTGGTCTGGTTGGCCACACCCACGGCCTGAAGATGGAGATCGGGGTCGAAACCGGCTGAATAAGCGCCTTGAAATTTCTGGAGGAATTGTTCCTTGTTCCCGCCCTTGAGGATGTAGTTGCAGACGTAGTCGGTCTCGGCCAGGGTGAACACCACCAGATAATGCCCCCGGCCCCCGGCCGTGGCGCGTGAGCTTGTGGCCTTGGTTTCTTCGTGCCAGGCTTTGCCGTGGATGATGCTGGTCACCGCGTCATTGGCGTATTTGCGGACACGCTTCCAGACGCTCATCACATCGCCACAGGTGGTATCGACAAAGCGGCATCCCTTGGCCTGCAGTTTGTCCATGACGGAGGTTTCCGCCCCAAAAGCCGGGATGATCACCACGTCGTCTTTTTGGAGGTCTTCGATGTCCGCGTTCTTTTCCGTGCCGGAAAGGAATCGAATGCCCATGGCCCGGATCTGGTCGTTGACCTCGGGGTTGTGGATGATTTCGCCCAGGATGTAAATCGGTTGCTCCGGGAAAACCTTGCGCGCTGCATAGGCAAGATCAATGGCGCGCTCGACTCCGTAGCAAAAGCCGAATTCCTTGGCCAGTTTGATGTTGATCTGGCCTTCGGCTGAGGAGAGGTGACCCGTGGCGCGAATCCGGTCGATGAGATCGCTTCGATAGTGGGCGAGCACCTGGGCCTGCACTTCGGCCATCACATCGGGGCGGCGCAAATTTATTTTCGTGGGCGCAGTTGGAGCGGTCGTTGCCATAACCCCAACATTATCATCCGATGCAGCTGCGTCGAGGAACGATTTGGCGTGGTTTACGCGTGACGGGCCAGTTCGGGTGCGAGGGCGCGGCCGGTGTGGCTGGTCCTGCAGCGGGCCACGGTTTCGGGGGGACCCTCGGCGACAATGTGTCCGCCTTGTTCCCCCGCCTCCGGGCCGAGGTCGATCAGCCAGTCCGCGCATCGGATCACATCGAGATTATGTTCCACCACCAGCACGGTGTGCCCGGAGTCGACCAGCCGCTGGAAGACGTTGAGCAGAACGGCGACGTCGTGAAAATGAAGTCCGGTGGTCGGTTCATCGAACACAAACAGGGTGGGGGCTGCGGCGGGGCTGTTTTTTCGGGCAGCTTCGGCCAGGTGACTGACCAGCTTGAGACGCTGGCTTTCGCCGCCGGAAAGTGTGTTGATCGGTTGTCCGGAGCGCAGGTATCCGAGTCCGACATCCTGCAGCAGGGTCAGGCTCTGCATCGCCCGTTTCGCGTGGTTTGAGTCTGGAAAACGTGCGAGGAAACGCACGGTTTCATCCACCGTTGCCTCGAGCAGATCCGCGATGCTCCATTCCGGATCGATTGTTTGGGTCGAATGCATTGGGGTTGCGGCCACCCGTTTCGATTCTCCGGAACGCGCCCGGGACGTGTTGTCGGCGTCGACGTGCGCTGCAGCGGACTCGGTGACCCGGGGCGGGCGGAGTTTGATCTCGAGGACATGGGACCGGTAGCGTCGGCCGTTGCAGGCGGGACAGCGCACAAACACATCGCTCAGGAACTGCATTTCGATTTTCTCGAATCCGGCACCGCGACAGACCTCGCACTGTCCCTGGGTGGAATTGAAACTGAAGGCGCTGGCTTTGAGGCCGCGCTGAAGGGCCAGCTCGGTTGTGCTGAACAATTCGCGGATCGAGTCGAAGGCACCGATATAAACCACCGGATTGGAGCGCGGGGTTTTGCCCAGAGCCGATTGATCGACCATGATGGCGCGGCCGATTGCCTCGCGTCCGGTGAGCCGCGTTTCCCGGCAGGTGGCAGCGTCGCCCGGAGCGGACTCGTCCGGCTCTGTCCCGGCCGAGTCTTCGGAGGGATAGTCTGCCTCGTCAAACGCTTCGCTTTCGAGTGCCGGGATGAGGGCTCCGCGAACCAGGCTGGTTTTTCCGGAGCCGCTCACTCCCGTGACGCAGATGAGACGGTTCAGGGGGAACCGGACCGATAATCGTCGAAGATTATGAATCGAGACTTCGGAGAGTTCCAACCACGGTCCCTCCGCGGAGACCGGTCTGCGGTTCGGTGTTTCAATTCGTTTCCGGTTTGCCAGATATTGGCCCGTGAGCGAAACGGTGGATCGTTCCAGATCCCGTCCGTTGCCTTCGAAGACCACCTCGCCGCCGGCCTCGCCGTGCCCGGGCCCGAGGTCGACGATGTGGTCCGCAGCGCGCATGACGAGTGGGTCGTGCTCCACCACCACCACGGTATTGCCCACGTCGCGCAGTTGTTCGAGAATGGAAATCAGGCGGGTGGTATCTCTGGAATGCAGGCCGACGCTTGGTTCATCGAGTACAAACAGCGTATTGACCAGGCGGGTGCCGAGACAGGAAGTCAGGTTGACCCGCTCGGTTTCGCCGCCGGACAGGGTGCGGGTGTGGCGATCGAGGGTCAGGTAGCCGAGACCGACGTCCTGGAGATAGTTCAATCTGGAGCGGACTTCATTGAGCACGATGTCCAGCGCGTCGGAGCGGGCGGATTTCCCTTTGCGCTTGCAGATCGGGTCGAGGAGGTTCAGCGCTTCCGAGACGGGGAGCGTGTAAAAATCGGCCAGCGTCCATGGCCGGCCGGTTTGGTCGGTGACTTTGTACCAGAGGGACTCCGGCCGAAACCGGCGTCCGCCGCATTCGGGACAAGGGAGGTAGATCCGGTAGCGGGAAAGAAGCACCCGCACATGCATTTTGTAGGATTTTGATTCGAGCCAGCGGAAATAGCCTTTGACGCCGTACCATGCCTTGGGCCACTCGTGTTTGGGATCCTTGCCGTAGTCCGGGTCACCATCGATCACCCAGGTCTGCCATTTGGCCGGGAGTTCCCGGAACGGGACGTTGACCGGAATTTTCTTTTTTTTGCAGAAGGTCATCAGGTCGGCCTGGCATTCGGCGGAAGTGCCGGTCTGCCACGGCTTGACGGCCCCGCCGGCCAGGGTGAGGGAACGATCTGGAACCGCCCGGTCATAATCGATGGCAATCGTACGGCCGAAACCCCGGCAGGTGGGGCAGGCCCCGAGGGGGTGATTGAAGCTGAAAAGCGCGGGAGTGGGCGCGCGGAATTCCAGGTCGCAGTCCGAACAGTGGAGGCGGTTCGAAAAACGGCGCAGGCTGCAATGGACCGGATCCCAGATCTGGAGCCGGCCCTTGCCGAAATGGTAGGCGTGTTCGCAGGCTTCGATGAAGCGGGCGCGGTGGGCCGGTTTGATCTTGATCCGGTCCTGAACGAGCGTCAGCCGGTCGGGGCGGGCGCCCGCAAGCGCGGTTGGAGCTTCAGTCACCCGCACGACCTGGCGGTCGGTGGTGCCTGGGGCGGCAGGCAGGAGCAGGCGTTGGTAGCCCTGTTTCTCGATCAAGGACAACGACTCCTCCAGCGAAAGCTTTTCGGAGATCGGAACCTCGAAGATCACCCAGACTTCGTTTTCCGATTTTGGATCCGGCTGCATGCCTTGCCAGACCTCCGCCGGACTTTCCTTGCGCACGGGTTGATCACATTGCCTGCAGTGAAGCTGGGAGAGGTTCAGCCAGGCCACCTTCATGTGATCGCAGATTTCGGTCATGGTACCGACGGTGGAACGTGTGGACCGAACGCTGTTGCGTTGTTCCAGGGCGATGGCCGGGGGAATGCCCTCGATCGAGTCGACCTGCGGTTTGTCCATCCGGTCGAAAAACTGCCGGGCGTAGGGTGAAAAAGTCTCGATGTATCGGCGCTGGCCTTCGGCGTACAGGGTGTCGAAGGCGAGGGAGCTCTTGCCGGAACCGCTGAGGCCGGTCACGACCGTGAGGCGTCCCAGGGGAATGCTGAGATCGAAGTTCTTGAGATTGTTTTGACGAACGCCGTGCAGGCGGATGACCTGGGGTTCGGATGGCTTTTGCATGGATTATGGACGCCGGGGTGGTGATGGACCGCGGGTTGTCTGTCGGGATGGGGATGCGCTACGGTTTCTGAAACAGGACGATTCGGTTCGTATTGGTCCCTTTCGACTGGTTGTCGACGCCCCAGCAGTTGGCTGTCTTGGTAAAGGTCTGGTCGTTGATGAGGATTAGTTCGGGTCTCAGGCCCGCTTCCAGGCCGCACGCTACCACGGTTTCCTCGAGTTTGATGGTGCCTCCGCGCACCTCGCCCACCTCGAAAGCCACATGCCCGCCGGGTGTGACGACGCGCGCGAGTTCGTGGAATACTTCAGTCATGGCCGCCTTCCATTTCTCCAGTTTCTTGGGAACGGTCAGTGCCACGCTCCTGGGATCAATGCCCACAAACCAGCAGCGCAGCCAGTTGTCCTGGGCGTAGTCGACGATATCCAGAAACGGCGGGGAGGTGACCACCAGAGCGATGGTGTTGCTGGGGATTGCGGGAGTGGAGGAGGCGGGTCGGGTCACGATCAGGCTCTGTTGGCCTGCGCGGCATAGTTTCTCCTGGGTGGCGAGGTCAAGGTCGGACAGGAGATTCTTCGATTTCTTCAGGATGATGGGTTTGATGTGCCGGCGGGGCGGGGTCTGGGTGCGTCTTTCGTTGATTCGCATCTGCGCTTTCACCGAGGTGGCCTGGTTGGGCGGAAGTGTGTAGACCGAGAAAAAACCCGGGGAATGTCCGGTCAAGCGATTGACAGCGACCATGCGGATCCATTCATCGACCGGATCCAGGGTGCCTCCGGCGATCCGGGACAGGAAATATTTTTTGAGAGCAGCAATCTCTTTCAGGGTATCCGGATGATAGAATACCAGGAGGTCCTCAGGGAATTCATCGTGATCGTCGAGTTCGATCCGGGTCAATCGGGAATGGACTTCCTCCTGCATGGGAGGCGCGAGCCTGGGGCGGAGGAGAACCTGGCTCAACGGGTTGATGTCGCACCCGACCGGATGCCGGTCCAGAAGTGCGGATTCCAGCAACGTGGTTCCGCGTCCGAGGAACGGATCGTAGACGGAGTCCCCGGGTTGGGTGAGGCGTTCGATGAAGAATCGTGGAAGCTGAGGTTTGAAACAGGCGCGATAGGAAATCTCGTGCAAGGAATGGCATGCCCTCTGTTTGGCGGTCCAAAACTCGTTCACATAGGTTTGAACTCGGACCGTCTTGGAATCGGCGGTCGCACAGCTGGTTTCGAAGATCCGGGTGGAGGTTCCGAAATCGGAAAAACCACGCAACTCCTCGTGGATGTCTGCCGGTGGTGAGGGTCTTCGGTTGGCAGGCAGCTCCAAGAGCAATTCAGGCTGATTGATTTTTGACATGGCAGAATGGATTCCGACGGTTCCAAGGAACACTTCGTATTCCAAGACAAATTGACGGGGCTGGCAAGGCGATTAACCCTGTGAGGAGCAGCGCCTCCTTGGTGACACCGGAACGTATGGGGAGGGGCTGTTGCTTTTTGTCGGGGGCCGTCCAAAGCGGCGTCGGCGCTGCGCTCTGCCGCACGCACTCCAAAATTCTGTGTGGGGAAAACGACGGTGCTTTGGAGGGGCCCACTGCTTTGGTTGAGCCTGAAGATGGAAATCTCGGTGGCAGTCCGGGAGGTGAACCCACTCCCTCTGAATCAGCTCCACTGCAGGCAGCGACGAATCCCCAACGAGGACACATCCGCATTTTATCGAATGGCAGGGGATTGAACCCTGGCAGCCCGTTAAAAAAGTAGGAGCCGACGTCAGGAGGCTCTGCAATACCGAATGATACCTAAGAAATCAGAGTCTCGTGACCTCGGCTCCTACAAGATCTGGAGTTTTTTTAACGGTCTGCTACGGCTGTACGGGCGGTGGGGTGGATTCGGGGGGCGTGGAGGGTTTGTGATCGGGTTCCCCGCGGCGGTGCTTGCTATTCGGCGGTTTAAAAAGCTCTTCGTTCTTGGCAGCCTGCTCCGGGGTCAGCTCCGCCATAATTTCGGTGTGAACTCTCTTGAACTCCTCGTCGGCCTGGGGGGAAACGGATTCCCACAGGCGTTTCATGCGGTCCCTGCTATCCTTGAGAATGACTTTGATGCGTTCCCGTTGTTCGGGTGTGAGACTGAGCTCCTTCTCCATGCGATCGATGAGTTCGGGTCGCTGGCGGGAACGTTGAAAATTCCTGGTGCTTCGCTCGGGCGGCGGCGGGGTGAGGAGGTCGAGCTGAAACGTCAGGCGTCCAGTGACCACGCCGGCACTGAAGATGACCAGGGCCGCTAAGATGACTTTCCAGACTTTCACCAGGGTGAATCTCGCAGGCTTGCGAACGGTGCCAGGACGCTGCTTTCCAAATCTTCGGATAGCGTGTTCAAAGCGGGATTCTGGTGGTTCGAGAACGCGGCCCAGAGACTCACCGCGAGCATGATGGCAACGCAGGGGCCGGCCGCGCGCCAGAGCAGGCGACTCCAGACGGCCCAGACGTCGACGCCGGAGAGTCCCCGGATCCTGGCCATGACGCGCTTCTCAAATGCAAAGGGCACACGGTCGCTGGGAGCGGCTTTTTTGGCCGCTGCGATGATGGTGTTCTGTAAACCAGTTTTCACGAAAGCCTCAGATTTTTTCAGACGATTTCTCATCCCGCACGGTTACAGGTACTTTTCCACGTCCAGGCGCTCAAGGAGCCGACGCATCTCCGCGCGCGCCCGAAATGCCCGAACCTTGACCAGTGAAACGGACCAACCGGTCAGGGCTGCAATTTCTTTAACACTTCTATCTTCAATCTCCAAGAGCGTAATTACGAGCCTGGCTGCGGGGGATAGCCGGCCCAGGACCTTCTCGATGATCAACCGTGCGGCATCGGCAGCCTGGACATCCCGGCCCGGTGCCGCCACAAACTGTTCGAGCCAGTCGGAATCCTGAACGGTCATTTCGGACATGGGGGTCTCCCGGTTGCGTTGATGCGCCCGCAGGTAGTCGTAACAGGTGCGAACGGCCATGCGCATGAGCCAATGCTCGAACGGAGCTTCCCGACGATAGCTCGCGAGTTTCTGGAAAGCTTTGATAAAGACCTCCTGTACAATGTCTTCAACCTCGCTTTCCCTGCGGGCATACCGTCTGGCGGTGGCGAATACCTTGGGTTGATATTTCCGGATCAATCCCTCGAAACTCGCGGCATCGCCATTGAGCACTGCTGCAATCAGTTCCGTATCTGTTGGATCCATCGCGCAAAGAAAACGAAGTGTGGCCCAGCGGCCGGTCGAGCGAAAGACAAAAAGAGCAGTGGCCTCATGCGGGTCCCATTCAGGATGAGATCAGCAGGGGGAGAATTCGTTTGGCTAATTCAATAATCATGATATGTTAATGGCAGTTATGTTTTGGTTTGGGCGTACCGGCACGGGGAGGGTGCGCTTGAAAGCGGGTTCTGGCAGCAGATTGCAGCCCAAAAAATCAAAAAAATCCTTTAATTTCTTTAATTTTGTTGGTTGACAGGTGGGACCACGAAAACTAGTCTGCGCCATTAATTTATTAGACTGACGCGGCTGAGCTGTGTGACAGTCATGAAAATAAATGGAGAGGAAGTGAGGAAGTTTTGACTGAAATTAAATTGAAAAAGGGTGAGTCGGTAGAGAAAGCGTTGCGCCGACTGAAGAAGAGAATTGACCGCGAAGGTGTACTCAAAGAAGTGCGCAATCACCGGCATTTTGAAAAGCCGAGCGAGAAGAAACGGCGCAAGATGAAAGTTGCGCGGTTTTCTGCGATGCTGAGCGCCCGTTACGCCGACATGTAATTGAAATGCTCTTTCAGGGCCGGGTGCTGCTCGCGTTTTGAGAAAGCACCCGGCCTTTTTGTTTTATGTATTCGTTGTCCTCCTGTTGGAATTCGCATCGCCACACCGATGGTCGGGCCATGCTGCAAGAGATTCGTGAACTTGGGTTTGAGTATGCGGAACTGAGCCACGGCATCCGGATCAGCTTGCTGCCGGGAGTGATTGAAGCGGTGGAGGCCGGTGAAATCAAGATTTCGACGGTTCACAACTTCTGTCCCTTACCGATCGGCGTGACCCATGCCGCCCCGAATCTCTTTAAATTCACTTCGAGCGATGCCCGTGAACGGGAGAACGCCTACCGGCATTCGCTGAAGACGATCGAGACGGCGATCCGTCTGAAGGCCAAGCTGGTGGTTCTGCACATGGGTTGCGTGGACATGAAGGACTACACGGACAAGCTCACGGCAATGATGGAGAGGGGGGAGACGGAGAGTCCGAAGTATCGAAAGCTTTGCGAGGAGGTGGAGTCCAAGCGCGAGCAGAAGAAGGAACGGCCGGTTCAGTTCGCGAACGACATGCTCCGGCGCTTGGTGCAGGAGTCCCAGTCGCACGATCTGCTCCTGGGTGTGGAGAACCGGGAAGCACTGGAGGAGATTCCGTTCGAAAGTGACCTGCAGTTTTTCTTCAGCGAGTTTGCCAACACGAATGTGCGGTACTGGCACGATCTGGGCCACGCGCAGATCAAGGAAAACCTTGGGTTCATCCACCATGCCATGCATCTGGAGTCGATGTCCGAGCATCTGGCGGGTTTTCATATCCATGATGTTCAGTTCCCGGCCCGGGATCACTGCGCCCCGGGGACTGGAATGATTGATTATGCGGCTTTAAAACCGTTTGTTCGTCCGGAACATATACGGGTGTTTGAATTTGGCCCCAGAGTTCCGGTGGAGGAATTGAAGGCCGGGGTGGCCCATGTGAAGGCGATCTGGGGCGAGGCGTGAACGCGCGAAGGGCGATCGGCGCAGTCGGTCTGAAGCTGTTGATAGGCGGTGCCCTCTTAGTCTGGATCTTTCACACCATCTTCCTCCTGGAGGGTCGGCAGACCTGGGAGCGGCTCGGCCATTCATGGGAAGCCCTCTCCCTCGGAAAGCAATGGGCGGTCGCCTGGTCCCACGGCCCGCAGGAGCTCTGGCAAACCATTCGGCAGGTGCCTGTGGGAGCGTTGTTTCTCTCGCTGGTCTTCATGGGCATGACCATTCTACTGGGCATGATCCGGTGGCGGATGGTGATGCGGGCCCAGGGACTGAATCTCTCGGGACGCCGCACGGCCGAGATCAGTCTGGTGGCTCATTTCTTCAATTCATTTCTTCTTGGATCGACCGGCGGAGATCTTTTTAAGGCGTACTATGCCGCTCGTGAAACCCGCCACAAGAAGACCGAAGCCGTGATGACGGTTTTGATCGATCGCCTGGTGGGGTTGTTCTCCATGCTGCTGTTTGCCTGTTTGATGATGGTGCCCAACTTCAATCAACTGGTCGGCAGCCGGGCTTTGGGGGCTCCGGCGCTTTCGGTGATCCTGATGTTGGCTGCCTGTGCGGTTTTGGTGGGGGTTTCGTTCTGGGGAGGGGTGTCGCGGCGTTGGCCCGAGGGGCGGGAATGGCTGCGCCGACTGCCGAAGGGAGACATCGCCGAACGGGCTCTGGACGCGACCCGCGGGCTGGGGCAGTTGCCCGGATTGTTCGTGCGGCTGGTGGGAATTTCGATGGTCCTGAATTTATTCTGTGTCTTCCAAATCCTGGCCC
>JAIPJX010000141.1 GCA_021733945.1 Verrucomicrobiota bacterium
TGAGCCGCTCAACTCACTTTCGCTCAACCGCTTGTCGGCTCACCGGGACGGATTCGCCCTACCCTCCGAATAGCTTAAACGAATGGCAGTGCGCTTCGCCCTACCGCCGAGGGGACGGGGAAAGGTAGCGCGAACCGTCCCGGTGAGCTTCCCCTGCATCTTAATCCGTGGTCCTCCTGAAATCCGTGGTTAAATCCCCCTTCCCTGCAATCCGGCTCGCCGGGACGGTTCGCGCTACCCAAAAGCGGTAGAGGACTACCGCCGTCCAAGACGCTTCGCCTTGGTGGGGGGCGCGCACTAAACTTCGTTCGTCATCGACGAAGAATTCTGTCATGCACCCGGCGGCGGGCTGGATGATGATTTCGTGTTGCGGAGCTTTTGGGCAAGTGAGTATCCTTCACGCCTGAGCGCGTGTTTGGGAACCCCAATTTCAACGCAGGTACCGGGGTGCCGAAGTTCCAGGAGGCTCTGGAATTCCCCCGGTATGGCAGTCGGATAACCGATGACCAAGTTTTTGCGGCCCACGCCTGTCGGTGACAGGCACGGTGGCGATCGCAGATTTTATTGCGCGAATACCCACCAAAAGAATCCGGGGAAGGAGAACGGACAGGAAGTGTGATCGGCACCGTCTGCACGACTCGTGATAGTGAACAAAGTAGCGAATCAACAATCCATGAACGCCATCGTGTTTTCAGTAAGTTTGCTTTTCTGCAGTAATATTTTCATGACGTTTGCCTGGTTGGGGCTGTGTTTTTTATGTTTCGAGGCAAGATTGCGTGAGGGGTTGCACTCGAATTGCCAACCAAACGAATGGCATTCGAGTGAAGCGTCCCGCTGCGATCCGCAGCCCCGGGCATGGTTGACAGGGAAACACGTGACTTTGTTGGTGGGTCATTGGGGCGGGACCAGCGGAACGGCGCGGTAGAACCGGGTGGCGGATCCGGCGGGGACTGAATCCTGAATCAGTGACATTCCAAGGGCCGGAATGACCACGCTTTGCACGGGTTCCCATTGAATCAGGTCGGTGGAACGTTCGATCCAGATTTCAGAAAGAGGTTCTCCCTGGAGTTTGAGATGAAGCGTGCCCGTCGGGCCGTCGATGAGTTCTGCGCTGAGTATCAGGGAATGCTCGAGCGTCAGGGTGACCTGGAGGGGAGCGGTTGCCGCGTGGCCGGTGGACGAAAACGAGATCTGGGAAACATGCCGACCCGGTTCGAGCAGGCTGGCGTTCTCGTTGATCTGGACGGTCACCGGAATCGTCGCGCCCGATTCGAGACGGCCACCCTCCGGATCCAGGGTCACCCACAACTGGGAGCTCACCGCGTGCCACTCCAGGCTGGCTTCGGATGGGTTGCTCAGTTCGACCTGCGTCTGAAGGGAACCGGACGCACCGGGAAGGGAGCCCGTGAGGGCAACTCCGTCGGGCGGGGCGACTGCCAGTTGCGCTGCCGGTGAAATGACGGTCAACAGGATTTCCCGATCGGTGATTCCCAGTCCATCGACGGAGTTTCGGAAAACGGCCCGGGTCGCGTAGGTTCCGTCCGGAAGCATCGCCGCGTTTTCGGTCAGGGTGATGGTGACGCTGGTTTTCCCGCCTGCGGCGAGTGATCCACCCGGCGGATCCACGGCGGCCCAGTCGGCGTCGGTATCGGCAGTCCAGTTCAGCAGAGCGTTTCCCGAGTTGACCAATTGATACTCGCCGCTGGACGGATTAAACGGTCCGCCAACGAAACCGCTGGCGCTCAGTCTGGCCGGAGGGACGAGATCGAGAACGGCACCGTTTCCGTGCACCCGCAGAGTGACGGGGAGGGAGGTGTCGCCATTGCCGGTTTCAAGGTTTAGAAACTCCAGAGTGCCCGAGTATTCCCCGGCCGACAGAGCGGCGGCTGCGGAGGACAGCGACACGGTGACGGTGGTTTCCATGCCCGGGTCCAGGCGCCCCCTCTGGTTTGAGAGCAAGATCCAGGAGGCGTCCGCCTGGATGGCCCAATTGAGGCGTTGGTCCGATGTGTTCTGAAGGGTCAGGGTTCGGTTCTCCGGGGTGACGAGGCCCGTTGCGTCGCCCGTAAAATCCAGGGGGCCGGAGGATTTGACCAACAACCCACCCAGAACGGGAGGCACCCAGCGAATCGCCTGGTTGTTCTGGAGGAGGGTGCTGCCGCCGTAGGAAAACTTCGAAGCCACCTGCCCGGTGGAATTCTCGATTCCCACGGCAGCCGTCCGGCCCGCACCGCGGCTTCGGCCGGGTTGTACATTCAAATATCGGAAAATGATTTGCCCGCTTCCTTCCTGCAGTTCCACCTGAAACGTGAACGCGTAGAACAAGCGTCCCCGGGGGGGGACCCCGACCCAGGAAACCACCACGCTGCGGCGGGGGGCCACGCCGGTTGTGCCGATCCGGATCTCGCCACCCGCGGCGGGATTGAGGTCGTCCCACCACGGGCAAAGGATCGCGTTGGGCGCTGCCGGGTTTGGAAGATCGCTGTTGTAGGGAGTATCGAGTCCGAAGGGGAGGAACCCGATCAATCCGTTGGCCCCGACATAGATTTCTGAATACCGGTGACCGTAATAAATGAAATCAAAGGGCAGGGGTTGCGGCGGGCTCACGCCGTCATCGGACAGGATCAGGGCCCTCATGGCACTGGGATCGGTCCAGACAAAAGGTTCACTCTGCTGGGTGTAATTGGAGGCCACGAGGATGCTCAGATCACGGCGGCTCTGGTTGCCATCGGCATCCGTCACCAGGAGGGTGACCTGGAAGGTGCCTTCCCGATCATACACATGCCTTGGGTCGGTTTCCGTGGAGCGGGGTGAACCGTCGCCGAAGTTCCAGGCGAATTGCACCCGGTTGCCGAACGAGCGGTTTGTAAAGGCGACCGTGAGTGGCGGACTGCCCGAAACCCGGTCGGCAACAAAATCGGCGACTACCGGGGTGCTCAGGGCGGCGGCCAGGTTGAGGCGGCCACCCGAGACGCATTTGCCTTTCAGGACGGGAAGGCGGTCGGTGGTGGCCAGGATCCGGCTGATGCTCTGGACGTGGGTTTCATCCGGGAACCGGGCTTTGACCAGCGCCACGGCACCCGCCACATGCGGCACCGCCATGGACGTCCCGGAGAGGAACGCATACGAAGAGTCCGACCGGTTGTAGGTCGAATAGATGCTTTCACCCGGAGCCGCGAGATCGACCGAGGCGGCCCCGAAATTGCCGGCGCTGGAAAACGAATCGGTCCGCGTGGTCGAGGTCACCGCAATCACGTTGTCCAGATTCAGGCTGGCCGGGTAGCTGGGTGTGGAATCGTTGTCCACCGCTTCATTGCCCGCGGCCGCGACGATGACGATGCCCTGATCGCGACAGCGGCGGATGGCCGATTCCAGGAAGAGCGAATAGTTCTGATTTCCCCAGCTTGCATTGATCACCCTTGCCCCGTTCGCACGGGCGTATTCGATGCAGGCGATCGCATCCGAGATGGATCCCCCGACCCGGTCCTCAAGGAACCGGCAGGCCATCAGTTTGACCTTCCAGGCAACACCCGTGACTCCGATCCGGTTGTTGCCCACGGCCCCGATGATTCCTGACACATGGGTGCCGTGCCCATCCGGATCGTTTGGATCGCCCGTGTTCAGGATGGTGTCGATGCCGTGAACGTCATCCACGTATCCGTTCCCGTCGTCGTCCACACGGTTGGTTGCCTTGTCCCTGCCGAACCGGTCGAAACCCGTTTCCCCCGGGTTGACCCAGAGGTTTGCCTCCAGATCCTCGTGCGTGGCTCGAATCCCCGAGTCGATCACCGCCACGATCACCCCGGGTGTGTCGTGCAACAGGCTCCATGCCTCCGGTGCGTCGATGTCGGCATCCGGGCTGCCGCGGTCCTGACCTGTGTTGTGGAGGTTCCACTGGGTGCCATTGATGTAGTTCGGATCGTTGGGGGAAAGGAAGGGCCGTACCCAGTAATCCGGTTCGACTGCTTCCACAAGGTCGGAATTGCCAAGCAGATCGAGCATGGCCGGCACCGTAGCCCCCGGGGGCAGATCCAAAGCTTCACAGTTTGCGAGGCCGGCGTATCGGTGCCTTCGTTTCAACTGATGGCGCTCCTGAAACCCGGCGCACATCGGTGCCGTGACGTTCGATTTAAACCGGACCAAGATCCGGTCCGGCCGAAAGGTCGCCGGATCCAGCAGCCGTCCGGTGCCGTCCAGGCCGTCCGGTGCCGCGCCTCCGGTCACGGCCAGCCAGAGGTCGGCAGCCAGCAGGACGAGCGTGCGCAGGGTGGACCGGAACCGGCCGACTGCGGAGCCAGACCGGGGCTGCGCCCGATCCCAAGATTGCAATTCATTTTTCATGGACCCTGCCGCCGCGTGAACCGCGGCAATCTACACCGAGCCGGTTTTTCGGCAATACCGGGATCAACCGCCGAAAAGAGAGCGAGTTCCGGGCCAACCCATGGCACCAAAAACCGGTGGCCACTTGTTCGCGATTGGTGTACTCCTGCCCAAGAAATGCAAAGCGTTTGACACGATCTGGCGAGTGGATTTGTTGCGGATCGGGCATTTTGAAATCGCAGGACAACATCATGCTTGAATCACTTCTTTTTCCGAAGACCGTGGCGGTTCTGGGTGCATCGCGCAAACCGGACAAGGTCGGCCATGCCGTACTGGCCAACCTGCTGAACGGTGGATTCCAGGGGACTCTGGTGCCGGTGAATCCGTCGGCCGGAGAAATTCTCGGCCTTGCCGTCTGTCCTTCCCTGGAGCATTTCTCCGGCGAGATTGATCTGGGCATCGTCGTGCTCCCGGCCGCGCAGGTCAAGGATGCCGTGGAGTCGTGCCTTGCCTCCGGTGCGCGCTCTGTGATTGTGATCAGCGCCGGGTTTAAGGAGGTCGGTCCTGAAGGGGCTGAAGCCGAGCGTGAACTGGTGGCTTTGTGCGAGGCTTCCGGGGCACGCCTGATGGGACCCAATTGCCTGGGGGTGCTGAACACGCATCACAAGATGAATGCCACGTTCGCCCCGTCGGTCCCTCCGGAAGGGCGGATTGCGGTGATCTCGCAGTCGGGTGCCCTGTGTGTGGCGATCCTCGATTGGGCGGCCAGCCAGCGCATTGGCATGAGCAAGGTGATCAGCATCGGGAACAAGGCGGATCTGGACGAGGTGGCATTCCTTCAGGCGCTGGCTGCGGATGATGCGACCAATGTGATCGCGGGTTATCTGGAGAGCATTGACGAAGGGGACGCCTTCCTGCGGGCGGCCGAAGAGGCCGCGACGGTCAAGCCGGTTGTTGTGCTCAAGGTCGGGGTGACCCAGGCGGGGGCCAGGGCGGCTTCCTCCCACACGGGAAGTCTGGCCGGAGCGGACATTGCGTATGGAGCGGCATTCAAGCGGTCCGGGGTGATCCGGGCGGAGAACATTGAGGCGCTCTTCGATTATGCGCTCGCGTTTACCTTTCAACCGCTGCCTGCGGGAGACCGGATCGCAGTGATCACCAACGCCGGCGGGCCCGGGATCATGGCGGCCGATGCAACGGAAAGCCTCAAGCTCCGGATGGTGGCACCCTCCGAAGCAACGCGGGAATCGCTCAGGAAGGTGTTGCCGGCGGCCGCGGCGGTGGGCAATCCGATCGATGTGATCGGCGACGCCGATCCGGACCGCTATATTCGGGCGTTTGAACAGGTGCAGAAGGACCCGAATTTTGACGGGGTGTTGGTGGTGGTAACACCCCAGAACATGACGCGTCCCCTGGAGCTGGCGGAGAAACTCGCGGCGGCACACGATGGAACCAAGCCCCTTCTCACCGCTTTCATGGGAGGGAACGCGGTGACACCGGCCCGGGAGCGGTTGATGGAGCTTGGCATTCCCAACTACCCGGCTCCGGCCCGGGCGGTTGCCGCGTTCAAGGCGATGGCCGATTACGCCGCCTGGCGTCGGCGTCCGCCGCGGGTGGTGGCCCGGTTTCCAGCCAATCGCCGCAGGGTTGACCGCGTGCTTCAATGGCACGTGCGCAGCGGCAAGTTCCAGATCGGCGAGGTGGAGGCCAAGGAGATTCTGAGGGCCTACGATTTCCGGATTTTTCCGGGGTCACTGGCCAGGGACGCCGATGAAGCGGTGGACGTGGCGGACCGGATCGGATATCCGGTGGTGCTGAAGATTTCCTCGCCGGACATCATTCACAAATCGGATTTCGGGGGGGTGCGGATCAATCTGGCCAACTCGGAGCAGGTGCGGGATGCGTTCGATCTGATGATGGTACGGGTGCAGCGACTGTCCCCCAATGCGGGAATCCGGGGTGCGTATGTGGAACGGATGGGGCCGCGGGGCCGTGAAGTGATTCTGGGCATGACCCAGGACCCCCAGTTTGGCCCGATGTTGATGTTCGGGCTGGGAGGCATTTTTGTGGAGGTGATGAAGGATGTCACGTTTCATCTGGCACCCATCACGCAGGAGGAGGCGATGCAGATGTTGATGGGCACGCGGTCTTACGCGCTGCTCCAAGGGGCCCGGGGGCAGGCACCGGTCGATCTGAATGCCATCGCCCTGGCCCTGCAGCGAATCAGCCAGCTGGCCACCGATTATCCCGAGATCAAGGAATTGGACATCAACCCCCTGATTGTCGGGGAGGTGGGCTCTGAAGCGTATGTTGCGGACGCCCGGATGACCCTGGAACCCCCCGGAACCGAACCCCGATGATATGACCTCAAAACCGATTCAAACCGATCCCGACTGGAAGGAGAAATACGCCCCGATGCTGTCCACTGCGGAGCAGGCGGTGGCTGCCATCCGGCCGGGACAACGGGTATTCATCGGCACCGGATGCGCCGAACCGCTGGAGTTGGTGGCTGCCCTGGCAAAACGGGGGGGCGAGCTGTCTGATGTCGAGATTGTTCATCTGCTGACCTTTGGCGAAGCGCCGTATGCGCACCGGGATCTTGCGCAATTTTTCAGGGTAAACAGCTTTTTCATCGCGGAGAATGTGCGGGATATCATTCAGGAAGGGCTTGGAGATTATTCCCCGGTGTATCTCTCCGATATTCCGAGGTTGTTTGATTCGGGTCAGTTGCCGCTTGATGTGGCGCTGATCCAGGTGAGCCCGCCGGACCGGGAGGGAATGTGCAGCTTCGGAATCTCGGTCGACATCGTCAAGAGCGCGACGGAAAACGCTTCGCTCGTGATCGCCCAGGTGAACCCCAACATGCCCAGAACCTCGGGGAACTCATCCATCCATGTCTACGACCTGGATGTGCTGGTGCCATCGGAGACTGCATTGCTGGAGGTGGCGGCACCCGAGCTGACGGATACCACACGGCAGATCGGGGAAAACATTGCGGCCCTGATCGAGGACGGCAGCACCGTGGAGATGGGCATTGGCCTGATCCCCCAGGCGCTGTTGGAGTTCCTGAAAGAGAAGCGTGATCTTGGTGTACACACGGAGATGATTTCCGACAGCATCATCGATCTGATCGAGGCCGGCGTGGTGACCGGTGCGCTCAAGACGCTCGACCGGGGGAAGGTCGTTGCGAGTTTTGCCCTTGGAACGCGGCGGCTCTACGATTACATCGACAACAACCCGGTGTTCGCGTTTCACCCCACGGAGTATGTGAACGATCCGTTTGTGATTCGGCAGCAGAACCGGATGGTCGCCGTCAACATGGCTCTGGAAATCGATCTCACCGGTCAGGTGTGCGCCGATTCGATCGGGTCGAAGTTTTTCTCGGGTGTGGGAGGTCAGGTCGATTTTAATCGGGGAGCGGCCAAGGCCCCGAAGGGAAAGGCGATCATCGCGCTGCCGTCCACGGCCAAATCCGGAGCGGTGTCGCGGATCGTGACCCATCTGACCCCGGGTGCGGGCGTGGTGACGACGCGGGCAGGGGTGCATTATGTGGCGACGGAGTTTGGTGTGGCCTACCTGCACGGCAAGAGCATTCAGCAGCGAGCCCTGGCGCTGATCAGCATCGCGCATCCGGACCATCGGGCGGACCTGCTCCGGGGGGCGATTGAAGCGAAGTATGTTTCCACGGAGCTTGCCGACAAGGAGGGCCGGATCATGATCGGTCCCAAGGAGCTGCGCACCACGCATCTCCTGAACGACGGAACGCAGATTTCGTTTCGGCCGATCCATCCCACCGACGAACCACGGATGCGCGACCTGTTTTATCGCTTGTCCGAAGCCACGATGTATTACCGGTTTATGGGGCATCAGAAGCGTGTGCCGCGGCGGCAGATCCAGGATTTTGTTTACATCGATCATCGGAGCGACGTGACGATCGTTGGTACGGTGCCCGAAGCGGATGGCGAACAGATCATCGCCATCGGGAGCTATTATCTGGATCCCAAAACGAATCTCGCGGAGGTGGCCTTCACGGTGGGTGACAACTGGCAGGTCAAGGGCATTGGTTCGTTTCTGCTGCGTTACCTGGGTCACATTGCACGGCGAAACGGCATCCGCGGGTTTACCGCCGAAGTGCTCCGGGAAAACAAGGCAATGAGTGCCGTGATCAACAAATCGAACTGCAAGGTGCAATGCAAACTCAACGGCAATATTTGTACCTACACCATGGAGTTCCAGTGATCCCGGTCGCCGCGTGCGATGCGCCCAAAAAAATGATGGTTCCCGGACGCCCACCGGGACGGTTCGCCCTACCGCCGGGGGGCGGGGGAAGGTGGCGCGACCCGCCCCGGGGCGCGTTTCCAGGATTTGGACCTTGCAGGGGGGGCGGCTCAGCGGGACGCTTCGCCCTACCGCCATTCGTTTAAGAGGATTTGGAAGGCGGGGATGGTCTGTTTGAAATGGATGCCTGCCTCGCGGCGGGAGCAGTGCATACCGAATCGGGATCGCCTCGTTTTTTCACCGGAACGTATGGCAAGGACCGTGTCGTGTTTTGCAGGGTATCCGAAAAGCGGCGTCGCCCCCCGGCGGTAGGGCGAAGCGTCTCGCTGAGCCGCTCAACCGCTTGTCGGCTCACCGGGACGGATTCGCCCTACCCTCCGAATAGCTTAAACGAATGGCAGTGCGGTTCGCGCTGCCTTGTCTGGTATTAACCCGGCGGCATGGCGGCCGCTGTGAGCTGGATGATCTCCCGGAGCGAAGTGAGGGGTCGGAACTGAATTGCGCCGTGGAGTTTGTCGACAATCGGCTTTCTCCGAAGCATGTCTTCGAACCCGGTCGAGTAAGCCTCGTTGTAGGGCACCAATTGGATGGAGGAGTGGGAGTTCAGGGTCTCGATGACCCGTTCCGCCAGTTGCAGGATGGTGACCTCTTCGGTGCTGCCAATGTTAAACACTTCCCCTCTGGCCCCGGGGCAGGCTTCCAGACGGGTGAGGGCTTCGATCGTGTCCTGAACATAACAGAAACAACGGGTCTGCAGGCCGTCGCCATACACCTTCAGGGGCAAACCCGCCTGTGCGGCTGCGATGAACCGAGGCAGAACCATTCCGTATCGCCCGGTCTGGCGGGGTCCCACCGTGTTGAAAAAGCGGACGATGGTCACTCCCAACCCCGACTCCTTGGCGTGCGCCAGAGCGATGAATTCGTCCATCAGCTTGGAACAGGCGTAGCTCCATCGACCCAGATGGGGTGGACCGATGAGGAGATCATCCGTTTCGGCGAAACCGGGCTGTTGACTCTTGCCATAGACCTCGGAGGTCGACGCGAACAGAATCGGCACACCGTGTTTGGCGGCCGCATCCATCACCGCCTCGGTCTCGCGCAGATTGGTCTGGATGGTTCGGATGGGGGAATGTACCACCAACTCCACTCCGACCGCTGCGGCGAGGTGGTAGATGAAGTCGCAGTGCTGTACAATGGCATCGAGGTCGGGGCATTGGGAAACTCTGGCCTGGACAATACGCAATTCGGGATGCGTGCGGACGTTCATGAGATTATCGATCGAGCCGGTCGAGCAATCGTCGATCACGGTCACCTGGGAACCGCCGCCCAGGAGACGTTCAACCAGGTGGGATCCAATAAAGCCGGCACCACCGGTGACAAGAATGCGACGCTGGTTCATCGGAGTGCGAATGCGATGGATTGAGCCAGTTTTTGCCGATAGTCGTTTGACGCGATCAGTCGGGCCTCCGCTGTGTCTGTCAGGAAGCCCCCTTCCAGAAGGGCGGCCGGCCTTTGTTGTCCCTGAAGCACCGTCATGAACCGGGCGCGCCGGATGCCACGGTCCTTGCGGCCGACGAATCGGACCATGGAATCATGCAGGCTGGCTGCCAGCAGGAGGTTTGAGTCGTCGAAAGAGTTGTTGGGAAAGACCCGTTTCGGATCGTCCTCATAATTGCGGGTCAGGTTGGACGGCATGCCTGTCGGCGTCAGGCAGTAGGTCTCCAGTCCTCCGTCAGGCGGTCCGGCCGTGGTGCGTCCTGCGGAATTGAAGTGCAGGCTCAGGAAGAGATCGGCCTGAACGGAGTCGGCAAACGCAATTCGTTCCGCGGAAGAAACATCCTTGTCTTCGGTCCGGGTGAGCCAGACGGTCCATCCCTGAGCTGCCAGGAGGGTTTGGGTGCGCCGAGCCCAGTCGAGCGTGAGATCCTTTTCGAGGAGCGAACCAACCACCGACCGGGCGCCTGTGTTTTTGCCGCCGTGGCCCGGGTCGATCACGATGACCCGCCGGTTGCTGGGTAATCGAAGCACCGGCTGCAGGAGAGGCTGAAGGTTCTTGGTCAGGTCGAGCTGGTGGATCGCAGGGCGGCCGTGGATCAGACGGGGCTCGAAACCCAGGCCGAGGATGAGTTTGTTCCAGGTGGCCAGCCGGCTGCCGACCACGATGGAGAGGCTCCCGGGTGCCCCGGTGAGTGCGAAGGTTTGATGCGTGGTGTTCGTGCTTTCGGACAATGGGCCGAACTGATGGTCCCGGGTCCAGCTGTCGAGCCAGATCCAGGGACCATTCGCGCGGTGGCGTTCTGTATTATCCGTGGAAAAGAGGGACGCGTTGCCGCCTTGAACGGCGGGAACGGGAATTGATTGGGGCGGGGCCGGGGTCGGTGCCGAGGGCGAGAACGCGAGCGGTGTGAGTTTGGCCTGGGGTTTCGGAGGGGTGGGGCAACCGGTCAGGCAGATGAGGATCGAGACAAAGGTGAGTTTTTTCCAGAGCTGGAGCACGCTGTATTTTGCTGAAGTTTCGCTCTGACTCAAGCCGGATGTTTTGAAGGAGCTTGATCAAGACCCTGGCTGTGGTCATATTCTGGACGATTGAAGGTTCTAGTTGCCATCACCGGCGCCAGCGGGGTCGTGTACGCCCAACGTTTGCTCGATTCGCTCGCGGAGAGCGATCACGAGGTGCATTTGGTCATCAGCAATTACGGGCGCGTGGTGATTGAAGAGGAGCTTCCGGGGGGATTGCGACTCCCTGAGGGGGTTGTGGCACACGGACTCAAGAGCATGAACGCGCCGTTTGCGAGCGGGTCCAATCCCGTCGATGCGATGGTGATCATTCCCTGCACCATGGGAACGCTCGGACGGATCGCTCATGGGGTGAGCGGGGATGTGCTGTTGCGTACGGCGGATGTGATGTTGAAGGAACGGCGCAGGCTGATTCTGGTGCCCCGTGAGACGCCCTTGAGCCTGGTGCATGTCAAAAACATCGAACTCCTGCTTTTGGCCGGGGCCACGGTGATGCCGGCGAACCCGGCGTTTTATTCGAAGCCAACGACCATTGACGACATCGTCAACACGGTGGTCGGGCGTGTGCTGGACCATTTGGGGGTGCGGAACGAGCTGATGCCGCGGTGGCAGGAGGAGAAGGAATAAGCCCTCAGGAGCGAGAACCATGGCTTCCATAGGCGCAGAGATTCAAAAATGGGGAGAGTTCGTCAAGTTCTCCCACACCGTGTTTGCGCTCCCGTTTGCGATTGCCGCGATGGTGGTGGCGGCTCGGGAAACCCGGGGCTGGCCGGGGTGGCGGGTGTTTGGCCTGATTTTGATCGCGATGGTGGCGGCGCGCACGTGCGCCATGGCGTTTAACCGGATCGCCGACAGGGATTTTGACCGGGCAAACCCGCGCACGCGGGACAGGCATCTGCCATCGGGCCGGATCTCTCTGGTCAGCGCGTGGCTGCTCTGCAGCCTGAGCGGACTGGGATTGATTGTTGCGAGTTATTTCATCAATACGATCTGTTTTTACTTATCCCCGGTTGCGTTGTTTGTGATTTGTTTTTATTCACTCACCAAGCGGTTTACGGATTTCACGCACTTCTATCTGGGTGTTGCGCTGGCATTGGCGCCACTGGGAGCGTGGTTGGCGGTGCGGGGGAGCCTGGATCTGTTGCCGGTGATTCTGGCGCTGGCGGTGGTGGCGTGGCTGGTCGGTTTTGACATCATCTACGCCCTGCAGGACTATGAGTTTGACCGCCAGCAGCGGCTGCATTCGCTCGTCGTGCGGTGGGGGGCCGAGAACGCGCTGACGTTTGCATTTCTGTCGCACATGGTGATGTGGGGCCTGCTGGCATTCTTCGGTCTGGTGTGCGGTTTTCGCATGGCCTACATCACCGGTCTGGTGATCATTCTGGGAAGCCTGCTTCTGGAACATTGGCTGGCGAGGCGGCGCAGTCTGAAGTGGATCAACGTGGCTTTTTTCAGATTGAATGGATTGATCAGTCTTGTGTTCTTGGCGGTAACAACAGCGGAAGTAATATGGCCGGCGTTTCGAATTTCCAGATAACCCCTCTTCTGCGGCGCGGCGAATTGAGCGATCTTCACGAGAAGGTGGCGGCCGGCACGCGGATCTCCGAGGCGGACGCCCTGCGCCTGTTCCAGAGCACGGATCTCAACGGACTGGGTGCCATTGCGGCGATGGCGTGCGAACGCCGGAACGGGCGGCATGCCAGTTACATCATCAACCGGTACATCAATTACTCCAACTACTGCATTCTCAGCTGCCAGTTCTGCGCGTTTGCGCGCAAGAAACGCGACGCCGATGGGTTTCAGCTTTCGGTGGAGGAAGTGGTCGGCAAGGCCCGGGAAGCGCTCTCCCTGGGCATCACGGAACTTCATATCGTGGGCGGGTTGCATCCGAGCCTGCCCTTCAATTACTACCTGGACATGCTGCGGGCGCTCAAGGCGCTGGACTCGCGTCTGCAGCTCAAATGTTTTACCGCCATCGAGGTGCTTCACCTGGCCTGGCTGGCCCGAAAGACCGTCCGGGAAACGCTGGAGGAGCTTCTCGGAGCGGGCCTCAATTCGTTGACGGGCGGCGGCGCGGAGGTTTTTGATCCGGGAGTCCGGCAGAAGATTGCGCGGGGCAAGGAATCGGCGGATGAATGGCTGGATGTTCACCGCACCTGGCATCAGCTGGGCCAGCGGAGCACGGCGACCCTGTTGTTCGGGCATGTGGAGTCACTGGCGGACCGGGTTGATCACCTGCGAAGACTAAGGGAATTGCAGGATGAAACGGCCGGGTTCAGTGGTTTTGTGCCCCTGCCGTATCAACCTGAGAACAATCGGATCGAGGTGGATCACCCGCCGACAGGCTTCGATTGCCTGAAAACAATCGCTGTGAGCCGAATCTACCTGGACAACTTTGAGCATGTCACCGCGTATTGGATCGGCATGGGGTTGAAGCTGGCGCAACTGGCCCTTGATTACGGCGCCGACGATTTGCACGGCACGATCGTTGAGGAGAAGATTTTCCAGATGGCGGGCGTGAGCGGTCGCCAGCTGCAACCGGAGACCGAAATGATCAAGGCGATCCGCGAAACGGGTCGGATCCCCGTTCAACGGGACACCTTTTACCAGCGCATCAAAATCTGGGAGACTCCGGCAGCGTCCACAGAAGTCGCAGAGCCTTCGAGTCCCGATGCGGGGTCAAGGGCTGAGGCGGAGTGTCCGTAGAGTCGCGGCCAGACAGTCGATTGGTGTGAATCCTTCCGAACCATCCAGACCGCTGCGAATGGCGCGACCGGAATCGGTCGAAGACCATGTCCGACGCCATGAACGCGAGAACCGGGCGGAGCTGTTGCGGCGGGAAAGCGATCTGCAATCGAGCCTGGCCCCGTTCCGGGTCGGATCGGTTCCCTATCTCAATGCGGCACCCCTGACCCGGGGATTGGAGGATCAAATCGAGTTTTTGCCTCCGTCCCAGCTGGGTGGCAAACTGCGGAGGGATGAACTGGACGCGGCGTTGGTGAGTGTCACCGAAGTGCTGCTGAATGATCGGTATGACATTCTGGATGGAATTGCCGTGGCGTCCCTGGGCGAGGTCAAAAGCGTTTTCCTGGCCCATCGGCGGCCGATCGGTGAAGCGACCGAGATTTTTTGTGACCGGGCATCACTGACCAGCGTCTGCCTTCTGCGAGTGCTGCTTGCGGAAATGCACCTGGAACCTGAGTTTAAACCGTTGGCCAGTTACACGCTGGAACCCATGCCCGACTACGTTTTGTTGATCGGCAATCCCGCGATCGATTTTCTGCGCCGGTCGCACGATCACGCCATTTGGGATCTTGGAGCAGCCTGGCTGGAGCTGACCGGGCTGCCTTTCGTTTACGCGGTCTGGGCGTTGCGTCGCGGCATCGAGAACCGGAATCTGCGCAAGCGGCTCAGGGAAGCGCAACGATTTGGAATGCAAACCCTGGATTCCCTGATTCGGGAGTTGCCGGATTACGATTACGAATTTCGCAAGGATTACCTCGGGTGGCATATTCATTACCATCTTGGTTCCGACGAAAAACGGGGGCTCACCCGGTTCGCTGAGTTGCTCCAAAAACATCGCCTTGGCCCGGTGTATCCGCACTCTTTCGTGGCCTGACGAGCTCTGAATCCTCCATCCCCCCTGTCGATTGCATGAGTCAGTCCGCTCGCGATCCCTTAGCAGTCGGAATCAAGGTCCTACCGGAGGATATCGAAAAGCTGCTCCCGGTGGAGTCCCCGGCGGCGTTGTCTGGCGGGATCACCCTGACGGCCAACGACTCTCTTCGCACGAGCCCCTATCTGAACCAGAAGATCCGCAACATCTGTCTGATCCTGAGTGTCATGGTGGTCTTCAATCATGCGCACACGTTGGAGATTGACTATACGTTCTGGGGGGGGGTGCAGGCGCCTGTCATCCGTCCCGAAGCGATCCGGGCTTCCCCTGTGGAAGTGTTGATCGAACATTTTTTCTCCGGAGCTCTGGGGCGCATCACGAACCCTCTTTTCTTTGCGGCTTCCGGTTTTCTCTTTTTTTACGGCTGGAAACCGACTTTGGAATCGTGGGTCAGGAAACTTCGCAAACGGATCTTCACCCTGCTGATTCCCTATGTGTGCTGGAGCCTGATTGGCATGGGGATAGCCTACGGCGAGTTTCTCCTCAGGAACCTGTATCAGCTGACCCGGGAAAAGACCCGGGGTGCCCTCTCGTTTGGCGATCTATTTGGTTTCCTGTTCAACATGGGGGAACCCAGCCAGCTGTGGTTTCTGCGCACCCTGATGCTGATCATGCTCGGGGCTCCCATCCTCGGTTTGGTGATCTCGCGGCTGCGTTCCTACTCCTTTTTGTTGATCCTCGCGGTCTATTTCTCCAACCTCTCGCTTCCGCTGATCTACAAATACTCGGTCTGTTACTTCGCCATGGGTGCCACTCTGGGGTATCTCCGGAGCGAATTGGTGATCCGGCCGAACTGGATTCGGTCCCTGCTGGTGCCGCTCTGGATCATGCTCGCGGTGGCCTACACGGGGCTTTCCCTGTTCAGCCATTTGGAGCTGACACAAATGTTCCGTTTATTGATTCTCTCGGGTCTGGCCGGGATCTGGGTGGCGTATGATTTGCTCCCGGTCTGGATGCACAATCGAATGGCGGTGCTGGCCCCGTATCGATTCTTCATCTACATGGCGTTCGATCCGCTGTTGAGCATTTTGCAATCCCTGTATTTCCATTGGTTCGCACCTTCGCCGGTCGTCAATCTGGTTGAGTATTTCGCAATGCCGCTGGTGATTGTTCTCTTCTGCTCCGGAGTTGCAGTGTCGCTCCGCCGACGGTCGCAGCGCGCCTACGATTTCCTGACAGGCGGCCGCTGAAACCGCCCCCCTGCGGGCCACTGCCATTCGGTTAAGGGATTCGGAAGGCGAGGGTGGTTCGTATGGAAAGGATGTCTGCCATGGGGATGGATTCCAGGGCATGGCGTCGGAAGAACGACGGTGTTTTGGAGTGCGCGCGGCAGAGCGGAGCGCCGACGCCGCTTTGGTCGTGCCCGAAGAGGCAAACCCACTGACTCCCATCAGGATCCCAATCCGTTCAAAGGCAAGCCATGAGGAACCTCGAAATCCTCAACGGGGACATCTCCGCCGCTTAAACGAATGGCAGTGCGCTTCGCCCTGCCTCCGGGGGGAGGGGGAAGGTGGCGCGAACCGTCCCGGTGAGCGTTTCCAGGATTTGGACCTTGCAGGGGGGCGGCTCAGCGGGACGCTTCGCCCTACCGGCATTCGTTTAAGCTATTCGGAGG
>JAIPJX010000142.1 GCA_021733945.1 Verrucomicrobiota bacterium
GTTACGCTCAGCGAGGCAATCACCGAACCAATCGGTAGAGGCAACAGCCCGCCCGCCGCGTGTTTGGCGCTGTCGGAAGACCCCACGCTCCTTCCGATTTCAAAACGCGTTGACGGGCTGCGCCTCACCTCCACGTTCGGCTGTTCGCGCACTTGCTTCGGTACCAGTGTGCCGTTACATTTCCTCCTATGGCCACAATCGATGATGTTCAGAAGCTCGCACTAGGTCTTCCAGAACCCCTACGAGCCGCTCTCGCCGCCGATTTGCTTGGCTCTCTATCCCCTGTTCTGCACGACGAGGACGAGGGTGTCGCGGAGGCGGTGCGGCGAGATGCGGAGCTTGATGGCAATCCGGCGATGGGAATCGGTTTGGAGAAGCTTGATCGACAGGTTCAGGACCGCCGGAGCTGATGCGGCTTGTTTTGCATCCACGGGTCTATTCGGACATCGATAGGATCATGGAGTATTACGAGGCAACCGGTACGGACCAGCTCGCCGACGCCTTCTATGCCGAGTTGCGGAGCTTCGTGGCTGAGGCCGCCAGACGGCCGACGTCCTTTTCAGTTCGCGAGCGCGATTTGAGGCGAGTCAATCTGGATAGGTTCCCTTACTACTTCATTTTTCGGATTGTGGGGGACGCCGTCCGAGTTTTGGTAGTACGGCATCAAAGCAGGCGTCCGTCCTTCGGGATGTGGCGTCGATGAATGGCCGAACCAATCGAGTGACCGAATGAGTGGCCGGCACACGCACTTTAAATTTCAACGGTCCGAAACGGCTGCCGCTGAATTTTGCAACTCGTTGAGTAAAAGCAATCGCGTTTTCTACCCCCGCCCCGTCCAACTGACGAACCCGGGCTAGAGCGGAGGAATCCAGATGTTGCGGAATTGGACCGGGTTCCCGTGATCCTGCAGAAGGAGCGGCATCTTCAGCGGATGCGCCGTGTATTTGGGAGCGCCGCTGTTCACGGTGGTTCCTTTGATCTCGACATTGTCCTGCACAAGAACCCCGTTGTGAATCACGGTGACGAGAGGGTTGGGGGTGGTATTCAAGCCTGGCTCCGGGTGCCGTGCGCGCCGCATGGCCGAAGTTTTGCCGGTTTACCGTTGCCTGGGAGCGGCGGTGGGCCTATTTCATAAACTATCCGGAACATGAGGCTTTATGACGCACACAATCACCTGCACTCGGCGGAACTGCGTTTTTGCCTGCCGGAGGCATTCGCGGCATTGGATCGGGAGGGTGTGGCGCGCATGGTGGTCAACGGGACTTGCGAGTCGGACTGGCCGCAGGTTGTGGAGCTGGCTCGGAAACACCCGCAGATCATTCCTTCGTTCGGGCTTCATCCGTGGCGGGTCGTGGATCGAAGCGTGGATTGGTTGGAGAAGTTCGAGCGGTGCCTGGCTTCGGTTCCCTCGGCCGTCGGAGAGATCGGTCTGGATCGATGGATCCCTGGAGGAGACCCGGATGTGCAGGAATCCGTGTTTGTGCCGCAACTGCGGATGGCTGCTGAACGCGATCTTCCGGTGAGCATCCACTGCCTGAAGGCGTGGGGGCGGCTGCTGGAGGTTCTCCAGCAAAACCCCTTGCCCAGGTGCGGGTTCCTCCTGCACTCCTATGGTGGTTCGCGGGAAATGATCGAGCCCCTGGCCAGGTTGGGGGCCTATTTTTCCTTTCCGGGATATTTTGCCTGGGAACGAAAGGGCCGCCAAAGGGAGGTGTTCCGGCATGTGCCGACCGAACGTCTTCTGATTGAAACCGATGCGCCGGATCAGTTGTTGCCACCGGAACTGGCGGAGTACTCGCTGGAGGATCCGAACAGCGGGAAAGCCCTCAATCATCCGGCAAACCTGGGTGCGGTCTACCGGTTTGTTGCCCGCCTGATCGAAAAGCCGGTGGACCTGCTTGCGAGTCAGGTGGAACAGAATTTCAACCGGTTGTTCGGTCGATTTTGAATCGGGGTTCGCAGGATGGGTTGCTGGCATCCGTGTGTTTGACGTTCGTCGGGGAGAGATGTCTCGTGAGCGCATGGTCATTATTCAGGTTCGTATCCGGGCCAAGACGGAAGTTCCCGAGGCTCCGTGGAGTCCGACTCCGGCAGGGATGCTCGTGTTTGGGGCAAACCTTCCTGCTCGCGGCCGAGCTCTACGCGCACGGACAGTATCGAGTGGACAAGTCAGCGTTTTCTCGTTTTTTGCGCTGGAACGGATGGCCTGTTGGTTTTTTCGGGTGTGAGCGCAGCGTCCAAAGCGGCGTCGCCGCTACGCTCTGCCCTGCACTCCACAGGGCGGCGGGTTTGGGGGAGCGAAGGGTTTGATGGTTGCCGTTGGGATGAATTCCAGGGCGTGGAATCGGAAGAACGACGGTGTTTTGGAGTGCGCGCGGCAGAGCGCAGCGTCGACGCCGCTTTGGTGGTGTGTGGAGATGCCACTCTCTCCGGCACGCCGGGAGGCAACCCCATTCCCTCGCAATCAGCTCCACTTGAAGCAGCGAGAAATCCCCAACGAGGACATCTCCGCACCTTAAGGAACCCGAGAGAATGGCACCGCGACTTCCGGAATTCGACCTCGAAGGTGGAATTAAATCCGCTTGGCAGCGAAATGGAGGGGGCGTATCCTCTGGATTCACAGCGTTCCGTCTGATGAAGAACCATGACAAACAGTGATGAGGGCCTTGGGTGGTTTTCTTATACCCATGAAAGCGAGAGCATCCGTGTCCAACTGTCGAACGGAACCACGGTGTTTGGGCGCTCGGGCGAGTGCGATGTGTCGCTTCCTTTCCGCCAGATGTCGCGCAAGCATTTCCAGGTGTCCCGGGATGGCGGCCTATGGGTGATTGAGGATCTGAGGAGCAGTTTTGGTACTTTTCTTAACGGGCAACGTGTTTCGAGCCGGGTGCTCCAAAAGGGGGATCGGGTCACGGTCGGTCCGCCGGGGACGCTTCCCCTGGTGCTTGTGTTCTGCGGGCTTGAAAAGGATCATCCGATCGAGTTGGGCACCCTGGTGATTGACGAGGGCGGGGCTACGCCGACGGTCAACGGTCTGATCGAAGTCGCCCAGGTGGGTGGGGTGCGCGAAGCCGACACCTCGAAAACAGGGGCGGCGGGAGAACAGGGAGGCGCCCGATACCGGGATTTGGTGCAGCTTTTTGGCGAAATGGGGCAGGTGCTGCTGGCTGGCAGTTCGGTCAGCGAAATGCTCCAGAGCGTGCTCGACCTAACGTTCCGTCGGATTCGTGCGCAACGGGGAGCGATTTGCCTTTGGAATGAGGGGGGCGATGCGATGACGGTTCGTGCCGCGCGTTCCCAGGGAGGGGAACAATCCATTCACATCAGCCGGCGGATTCTCGACGAAGTGGTGAAACACCGGCGGGCGCTTCTGGTCAATGATCTGGGGGATGACGCACGATTCCAGAATTCGGAAAGCATGCTCGGCTTGAACATTCATTCCGTGTTGTGCGCGCCGATGTATCACAAGGGGGAAGTGCTCGGGCTTATTTACATGGATGCCTCCGGTCTGCCCTCCCAGGCAGGGCCGACCTTCGACATGGGGGACCTGGAATTGCTGGTGTCGATTGCGATTTTCGCCGCCGCGGGTGTGGATCGCGCGAGGATGCAGGAGGAGATTGCCGAGGAACAGCATCGGAGGTCCGTGGCGCACCGGCGGATCCAGGTCCTGCTTCAGGTGGCGAAGTCGCTGTCCTCCGAGCTGAACACCGACACACTGATCGGGATGATCATGGCCAAGGCCCGGGAGTTGGTGGAGGCCGAACGTTGTACTCTTTTCCTCGTGGACAGACTGACCGGGGAGCTGTGGTCGAAGGTGGCCGATGGAACACGGGAAATTCGAATTCCGATGACGAAGGGAATCGCCGGGCACGTCGCGTCGACGGGGCAGTTGGTGAACATTGCAGACGCGTACGAAGACGAACGCTTCAATCCCGAGGTTGACCGGAAGACGGGATTCCGAACGCGCAGCATCCTTTGCCTGCCGTTGAGGAACAACGAGGGCCGGGTGGTGGGCGTGACCCAGATGATCAACAAGCAGGGCGGCGGCCTGTTTCTTCCCGAGGATGAACAGTTGCTGGAGGCGTTTTCCGCGCAGGCGGCGGTGGCCATCGAAAACGCACAGCTGTTCCAGCAAACCCTTCAGATGCGCAATCACCTGGAATCGATCCTGGCGAGCATCACGAACATGGTGCTCACCCTGGATGGCAAGGGAAGGCTCGCGACCGCGAACCGTGCGGTGGAACCGTTTTTTCACCTGCCTGAAACGATGATGCGTGAGGAGCCTTACTCGAGCTGGTTTGGGGATGGAAACGAGGGGTTCGTTGAGGACGTGGCGCGGGTGTATGAGGATCCCAAGCCGGTGTTCGCCGCCGAGTACGATTTCCGAATGGGGGACCGCACCGTGTCAGCCAATTACAGTGTGGTGCCGCTTCTTAACTTCGAACATGTGCAGACGGGCGTGGTGGTGGTGCTGGACGACATCACGCAGGAGAAACGGGTCAAGGCAACGCTGGGCCGGTACATGGCACCGGCGCTGGCGGAGCAGGTTTTGCGGGATGACAAGTCCCGCCTCGGCGGTGTGCGGCAGAAGGTGACGGTGCTCTTTTCCGACATCCGGGGCTACACCACGTTCGCCGAAGCCATGGATGCCACCGAGGTGGTTGAATTGCTCAATGAATACTTCAGCCACATGGTGGACGCCGTGGACGCCGAGCACGGGGTATTGGACAAGTTCATCGGAGACGCGATCATGGCGATTTTCGGTGTGCCGTTTCCGCACGCGGACGATTCGAAACGGGCCTGCATGGCGGCCCTGCGCATGACCCAGCAGCTGCGGATCTTCAATCAGAAGCGCGCCCTGATCGGAGCGTCGGCGATCGAGATTGGCGTGGGCATCAACACCGGTCAGGTGGTCAGTGGGAATATTGGCTCGGAGAAGAGACTCGATTACACCTGCATTGGGGATGAAATCAACCTGGGGTCGCGTCTGGAAAGCGCCACCAAGGCGTATGGAGTGACCATCTTGCTGAGCGAATTCACCTACAACGAGATCAAGAACGACTTCATCACGCGGGAACTGGATCTGATTCAGATGATGGGGAAACAGAAATCGATCCGGCTCTATGAACTGCTTGGAAAAGAGGAGTCCGATGTCGCTCCGCAACTCCTGGCGGCGCTGCCGGGATTCGCGGCGGCGCTGGAGGCCTACCGTCGCAGGGACTGGGATGTCGCCATGGCCGGGTTTCAGCGGGTGGCGGAGAGTGCCGCCGACCCTGTTTCAAAGTTGTTCATGGGCCGCTGCGCCATGTTCAAGGAGACCCCGCCCCCGGCCAACTGGATGGGGGCTTGGGAGATGACGCGGAAGTAGGGGGGAGACGGTGCCTGCCTCCTGGTGCATTCGCCGTTACTGGAGCATTTGTTTGAGCGTGTCCAGATAACGGGTCGCCTGCGGATTGCCCGGATCCAGGCGCAGCGTTTCCTCAAATTCCCTTCGCGCCTGGTTCCATTGCCTGTCCCGCGCCAGGGCCACCCCAAGATTCAGGTGCCCCAGGGCGAACCCGGGCTTTAACCGCACCACCTCCGCGAACTGTTGTCCCGCCTCTCCGACACGGTTCCCGGTGGCAAGTTCGACCCCGAGAAAATAGCGAGCTTCCCAGAACTGTGGATCCAGCTCCACGGTCTTGTGCAACAGTTCGAGCGATTGCGCCCGTTGGTTGGATGCGGCCATGGCATTGGCGAGAAAGAAATGAGCGCGTGCATCCCGGGGGGATTCCTGCACGGGCGCGGCAAAATGCCGTAAACCCGCTTCGGGTTGGAGACGGACGCTCTCGCTGAAATGGCGGGCTGCCGAAAGCAGATCGCCCTCCTGAACCAGGAGGTTCCCCATTTGGATTTGGATCGCGAAGGATCGCGGTCGCGCCTGCAACGCCTTGACGATCGTTTCGCGCGCCATGGAGAGGTTCCCTGATTTTTGCCAGAGCTGACTCAGGCTCAGGAGCGCCTCGGCATCCGACGGATTCCGGGCAATGGCCTGCTCGAAGGATTCGATGGCTTCCGTTTCCTTTCCCAAGCCGGCCAGCGTCTTGCCCAAACCGGTGTGGGCGGCCGACTGATCGGGGTTGATTCGAATCGATTCGCGGAACTGGGTTTCAGCCTCCGTTGGCATGCCCGCAGCTGTCAGCAGGTACCCCAGGTTGTAATGGCTTTCGGGATTGTGCGGCAGTTGCCCGACGACTTTGCGCGCCTGTGCGACCGCCTCGCTCGTCTGGTTTCGAGCGTGGAGGAAGTTCGCGAAGTTCCGGTGCAGCTGAAAATCACCGGGCCGCAGGTCCAGGGCGCTGCGATAGGTTTGAACCGCCTCGTCGAGTGCGACCGGTTGCAGGCTCGGTTGGAGGGCGTTGAGTTCTTCCCGGAACTGCTGCTGCCGGGCCACATGGTTCAGCTGATTGGTGAACGGCGCTTCGGAGAGTCTTTGGCTCATCGACTCGAGGAGCTGGATCCGGTTCCATCCGGTCAGCGCGAGTCGTGCGGCGCATTGCTGTTCGCTGCTCCATTGATTGGAATCGCGCTGACGGATGGTTTGCGGAAGCACGTTCAGGACTTCCTCGGCAAACACGCGGGCAAGACGATAATTGCCTTTGAAGGTCAGGTGCACATGATCGAAGAAGGATTCGGAGCCACTGATCCCATCGGGTGCCGATTCCTGAATCAACCGGGCTGCATCAACATATCGGACCTTTGGACCGGCTGCAGCCTGCGTTGTCCCTGCGATCACCTGGTTGAGCCGGGAGTCGGTGCGGAACCGAAGGGTGTCCAGGTCGCGTGACCGTTCGAAAGCCGTCCGGGCTTCTGCCTGACGACCCGTTGCCAGAAGAAGTCGACCCATCCGGAACTGGAGTTCGGCATGGGTTGCATCCAGCGCGGATGCCTCCTCAAACGCGCGCAGAGCCTCCGGAGCGCGTCCCGCGGTTTCATGCCCGATGCCCTGGAGGTACAGGGCGTCCCAGGCGGACAGGGTGGTCGTGTCGAGAGCAGGGGAATGGGCCGATGCGAAGGGCGGGCAATCCCGGAGGTTGCACGCCACTGAACTGACGATGACCTCGGCTCCCGCGGCGCGGCCCAGATTCAGGATGTCTTCCAGATTTCGTTGCAGGGACTCCCGCACCAGATCCAGGGAGGGATCGGCCATCGGAATCTGGTTCTTCAGAAACATCTGAAGTCCACCCCATTCCGGCGCGGAACCCGAGCGTGCGAGGGCCCCGGCGCGCAGTGATTCCAGGAGTTGCCCGATCTTGTATGCTTTGAGAGCCAGACCGGAGCGGATCAGGGCAAGGCTCCTGGCGGGCGCGCCAAACACGGTGGCGGGCCCGAACGGACCGGCCACTTCGTTGTTGCCCATGTAGACGATCCAAAGGTCTCCCTGCTGGCGTCCGCACTCTCGGGCGATGGGAAGAATGACATGGGAGTTGATTGCGGTGAACGCCGTGTTGATCACCTCGAATGAAGCGCCTGGAAACCGGTCCGCCAGCAGCACCTCCAGAATGCGGCTGAACGAAAAGCTCGGGTCCGGATCCCCCATGGCAGCCGACTCGCCAAAGACAAAGATCCGGTAAGTGTTTTCCGGCTTGGGAGACTCCACCACCAACGGCGGCGGCCGGCGGAGCATTTGCCTGGGAAAGAACCGAAGGCCAAACTGGCTGTTTTCGACAAGGACATTCCGGTCGCCGATGTTCGATCGCAGAAAGAACGATGTGGGATACCCAGATCCAGCCAAACGCAGCCCGAACTCAACCGTTCCCAGGAGGATCAGCGGAATCACGGTGAGACTGAGGAGTCGAAACAGCCATCGCCGCGGGTGCGCCTTTTTGGCACCGCCGGTTGTCTCAGCATGAGGCACCTGCTGGTTCGGGTCGGTCTTCCCATGGCCGGCAGACTGATCTGGGCGTCGGTTTGGTTTCAAGAAATCCACTCTAATAAGCCGGAGCCCGAGAACGAAAGAAAATTGATGCAAGCGCATAATGCCCCGCAGTTTTGGAATCCTGGTGCGGGGATCCGCATCCTCCCAACTGTTCGCTTGCCAAGGGCGGTTCAACTTGTAATTCTTGCGATGTTCCAAAAACAGCACGTTCCTACGGAACCCTTGAAGTATGCGATAAACTACGGAGATGTCTTAAGTATCCAGAATCATGAAAAAGAACCAAATATCCAAACTATTGGCTCTCGCCGCCATCGGTATGGCCACCGGCTTTCAAGCTGGTGCGGCCAGTCTGAGCGAGGGGTTAGTTTCCTATTGGCCACTTGACGATGTGGCGGGCACGAAAACGCCCGATGTCATCAGTGGCTACGACATGGAGTTGGTCAACCTGACTGGTGGAGATCTCGTTGCCGGGAAGAACGGCAAGGCGTTTCACTTCGATAATGCCCGCCAAACCATGCTGGTGCGCGTGAGCACGCCCGGTGAACAACTGCCCATCAACCAGCACCCCGCGAACACCATCGCCATGTGGGTGAACGTGATGGGAACCGGCCAATCCGACCTGCGCCTCTTCTCGGAGGGCAGTCAGCAGAACAACAACCCGCTTTTCAACATCGGCACCGACAGCACGGGTGCCACGGGGTCGGTGGATTTCTATTTCCGCCAGTCCGGATGGACCGATGTCAATCATCTCAAGACTATTTCGCAACCGCTCGACGGCACCTGGCATCACATTGCTCTGGTGCAGGAAACGGACGGCACGCGTTCGTTCTACGTCGATGGAGTTCGTGACGAGTTGGAAATTCCGGCCAAAGCGGAAGGTAAATGGAACATCGAAACCACCAGCATCGGCGGCATCCTGCGCGCCAACCCGACCCACTGGGTCACCGGTGACATCGATGAAGTCATGGTCTGGAGCCGTGCCCTTGGCGAAGCCGAAGTCAAACAGGTGGTGACGGAGGGGCTCGCCACCGTGATCAACCCCTTGACCAAGGGGATGGTCGCCTACTGGCCTTTGGACGAGGTTGTGGGCACGAAGACACCCGACCTGGCCAGTGGTTACGACATGGAGTTGGTGAATCTCACCGCTGCGGATCTCGTGGACGGGAAACACGGCAAGGCGTTTCATTTTGATAATGCACGCCAGACGATGCTGACCCGGGTCAGCACTCCCGGAGAGCAACTTCCCATCAACCAGTTCGAGGCCAACACCATTTCCATGTGGGTGAACGTTGTCGGCGCAGGTCAGTCCGATCTCCGCCTCTTCTCCGAGGGCAGCCAGAAGAACAACAATCCGCTTTTCAACATCGGCACCGACAGCACGGGTGCCACGGGGTCGGTGGATTTCTATTTCCGCCAATCCGGATGGACCGACGTCAATCATCTCAAGACAATTTCGCAACCGCTGGACGGCACCTGGCATCACATTGCTTTGGTCCAGCAGGCCGACGGAACGCGCACGTTCTACACCGACGGCGTTCGTGATGAACTTGAAATTCCCGCCAAGGCAGAAGGCAAATGGAACATCGAAACCACCAGCATCGGCGGCATCCTGCGCGCCAACCCGACCCACTGGGTCACTGGTGACATCGACGACGTGGCGCTCTGGAACCGTGCGTTGAGCGAATCGGAAATCGTTTCGATCGTGAAAAACGGGACCCCCGCCCCCTTCGCAAAGGCGCAACCGCTTGCGATCCGGAGCTTCGAATCGTTTCGGCCCGCGGTGGCTGCGGGTGGCGAAGCGACGCTCCAGTGGGATGTCACCAAGAACGTCGAGGTTTCCATTGATCAGGGCATCGGGAGCGTGACAGCCAAGACGGTGTCCGGCTCCGGATCCATCAAGGTCCCGATCACCGCCAGCAAGACCTTCACGTTGACACTGAAACGCGGTGAAGAAACCGTGAGCGCGACGACCACCGTCGCGGCCATTGACGCCGTTGCGGCCGGATGGACGCTGGTGGACAATTTTGATCGTGGCACCGTCGGGTTGCTCAACGGCCAGGGCGGTTGGGCGGTTCTTGACGCTGTGGATCTGGAAATCGTGGATGTGGCCGGCAACAAGTTCGCGGCTCCGAATGCCGGGAATGCCACGGCCAGTCTTTCACTGGGCGAGCTCGCGGTGAAGGAAGGGGAAAAGGCGACTCTCTTCTTCCGGGCCCTTCCCCGAGGCGATGTCGCCGAACCCATTCGGGCAATGATTGCGCTGACCGATCGACCGGTTCGGTTTGGAAGTGATCTCGGGGACAACATCGGGCCGGGCGTGGCCTTCAGTGACGAGTATTTCGATCTGTATGCCGGAACCTGGGAGGGATGGACTGGTCCGCTGGAGTTCGGATACGATGTTGTACTGGATCGGGAAACGGTGTATAACGTCTGGATCGACATTACCAACGGACCGTTCGAAGGACCTGTCGATGCACGAACCGGCACCGGTGATCTGGTCTCAATCCACATCTCCAAGGTGGGTGAAACCACGCGGAAAACGATCATCGAAAACTGGCCGGCGAGCCGGAACCCGGTCGGTGCGGCGGATGTGGGTTTCACAACTCCGGACCTCACGCGGTTGGTGTTTGGCGGGGTCGCCGGGCACAGCACGGCGCTGAATCTGCTCTTCGACGACATCTATCTGAGCCACGGCAGCTTCAATTCGACTCTGCCCCGGGCCTTTGGCGCCACCACGCCAATCCCGCCGGTTGTCGTTTCGGAGCCGCCCACACTCACGCTGAGCGGCACCGCCGGTCAGATCCAGATTCAGTGGACCGGTGGCACGCTCGAGTCGGCTTCCTCGATCGCCGGGCCCTGGGCCGCTGTGGCGGGAGCCACCTCGCCCCAGCAGGTCACCCCGAGCGGTCCTCAGAAGTTCTTCCGCGTGCGGCAATAACCTCTGAACCCAGAGCGCCGGGTCCGGGATCCGGCGTTTGAATCAATACACAACCGGCCGGGTTGCTTCGAACAGCGACCCGGCCGGTTTTTTTTGTCGGGGTGAGTGCGCAAAGCGGCGTCGGCGCTGCGCTCTGCCGCCGCACTCCACAGGGCGGCGGGTTTGGCGGAACGAAGGGATCCGTGTCTGCAATCGGGATGGATTCCAGGGCGTGGTGTCCGGAAGAACTCAACCTGATGATCGTGACGGTCGGCCAGTCGGAGCCATCTCCTTAGACCGTCATGATCTCTTTTTCCTTGTGATTGAGATGTCCGTCAATGTGGGCGACATATTGATCGGTCAGCTTCTGAACCTCTTTCTCCGCCTTTTCCAGATCTTCCTCGGAGACCCCGCCCTTCTTGGACTCCTTTTTCAGATGCTCGATGGTGTCTCGCCGGACGTGCCGGATAGCCACCTTGCCGTCCTCCGCCATTTTGCGGACGATTTTGGTGAATTCGATCCGGCGTTCCTGGCTCAGATCGGGCAGGACGATGCGTATGAACTTTCGGTCGATCGATGGGTTGATTCCCAGATTGCTCTTTTGAATCGCCTTTTCGATCGGGTGCAGCGTTGCGGCATCCCATGGCTGGATGACGATGGTTCGCGGTTCCGGCGTTGTGATGCCGGCCAGTTCGCGGATCCGCATCATCGAGCCATAAACATCCACCTGAATGTTCTCCACCAGCCCGGCGGAAGCTTTGCCGGTGCGCACGCCGGCAAATTCGTGTTGGACCACTTCCTCGGTCTTGATCATCTTCTCTTCAGCTTCCAATAGAATGTCGTCGAGTGGCATAGATGCGAAAGAGTAGCAGAGTTTTCCATCCCTGTATAGAGGAACAACGGGTTCCCTGAATGTGAATAACTTTGCGTTGCGCGACTGTGGCGCACGCTTACCCTGCTGCTCATGAATTCTTTGCGCCAGGTCGCTCAAGCACAGCCATTCGGTTCGGGGCGGGCGATCCGACGTGCCCTATGAGCAGCCCGGATAACGCTTCCAAGAACGGATTGGGTCGGGGGTTGACGGACCTGATGGCCCGCCCCGGATTGGTGGCCCCGCATTCCCTGCCCTCTTCCGGACCGGTGCGCACCGTGGGTCCCGGAATGTCCACTCTCCTGGAGGGATCCCGTCGTTTTGAGCCCGACTCCGCCCCGGTTTTTAAGACACCGGAAGTGCCCGCCCACGATGGATCTGAGTTCCGGACCCTCAAGTGGACCCTGATCTTCGCCGATGTTCTGCTGGTCTGTCTGAGCTGTTTCGTGGTTTCCGGGTCCAATGAGCCGATCGGCTTTTCCGAAATCCTGCTCTGCGCCCTCGCGCTCGGCACCGGCGCTGCCTTGAGTCTGTTCGCCATCCGGATCCATTTTCGGCACTGCTGATGCCGAAGCAGGCGGGATTCGCCCCAAACCCTTCATTCAAATAAAAAGAAATTGTCGTCCGAATCGAATCCCGGCACATTGTGCCCTTCTATGCAGGAAGTGAATTTTGGAATCATCGGCAGCGGCACCGTGGGGGGTGGTGTGCTCAAGGCGATTCAACGAAACGGTCCCTTGATGTCCTCGCGGCTGGGAGTTCGGTTGACGCTCCTGAAAGTGGCCGTCAAGAACAAGGCCAAAACGCGCCCCGTTCCCGTGCCTGCCTCACTGATGTGCACGCGCTGGGAGGAGGTCGTGCGGGACCCGCGCATCCATGTGGTGATCGAGGCGGTGGGTGGAACCAAAACGGCGAAAGCGATCGTGATGAAATCGCTCGCTTCGGGAAAAGTCGTGGTCACGGCGAACAAAGCGTTGATTTCCGCCCACGGCGAGGAGATTTTTGAGGCCGCCCAACGATATGGCGTGAACTTCTATTATGAAGCGGCCGTTGGTGGCGGTATTCCGATTATCAAGGTATTGCGGGAAGGATTGGTCGGAAACCGGATCAATCGGATATACGGTATCGTTAACGGAACCTGTAATTATATCCTGACCCGGATGAAACTGGAGGGGCTGGAGTTTGATGAGGTTCTCAAGGATGCCCAACGCCTGGGATACGCCGAGGCCGAGCCTTCGCTGGACGTCGATGGTGACGATGCGATGCATAAAACCGGCATCCTGGCTTCGTTGGCGCATGGGTTTTGGGTGAACCCCAAGCAGATCCACATGGAGGGAATCCGCGCGATTTCCCGGATGGACATTCAGTTTGCCGAGCGTCTCGGTTACACGATCAAGCTGCTTGGCATCGTGAAAAAGCTGGAGAAAACCTCCGGCCCGGGCCGGCGCCGCAAGGGGTTCGTGCCGGTACAGGTCTCGGTTTTTCCGACTCTCGTCCCGAATTCGCACGTGCTCGCGAGTGTGAACCACGAATTCAACGCGATTTTCATGCGCGGCGATGTGGTGGGGGACACGCTTTATTATGGCAGGGGTGCCGGGCAGGACGCAACGGCGAGCGCCGTCCTGAGCGATCTGGCCGACGCGGCGCTTGATCTGAAGACGGGCAACATGAACCGGATCCCTCCGTTTGTTCCCCATGAGGGGGAAGGCACCGTGCTGGATATCGACGAGGTGGTGTCCCGTTATTATGTTCGCCTGAGTGTGGTGGACCGGCCGGGTACACTGGCCAAGATCGCGACCATCCTTGGGCGCTCCAAAATCGGCATCTCATCGGTGATTCAACCCGAAGGCCACGAGGGCGAGAGTGTGCCGTTGATTCTGATGATCCATGATGCCTCGCATGCGGCCATGAACCGCGCGCTCACCGAAATCGGCCGCCTGCCGGTCATCAAGGCCGCACCCACGATGATTCGAGTGGAAACTTTTGATTAGTCATGAGCAACCCTTCAGACCATCCGCAACCCCCCGGCACACGGCGTCCCCCCATTGCCTGGACGGGCATCATCGACCGCTATGCGGAGTTCCTCCCCGTCACCGATGCCACTCCCGTCATCTCCCTGCATGAAGGCAACACGCCCCTGATCCGGGTGGACCGGTTTGTCGAAGCCTGCGGCGGAGGTTTTGAGCTCTGGCTGAAGTTCGAGGGGCTGAATCCCACCTGTTCGTTCAAGGACCGCGGAATGACGCTCGCGGTGTCCAAGGCGGTGGAACGGAAAGCCGAAGTCGTCATCTGCGCCAGCACGGGCAATACCTCCGCCTCCGCCGCTGCCTACGCAGCCCGGTCCGGTCTCAAATGTGTCGTCCTGCTTCCCAAGGGCAAGATCGCCCTGGGCAAACTGGCTCAGGCTCTGATGTACGGTGCCACCACCATTGCGATCGAAGGGAATTTTGACGATGCGCTCCGCATTGTTCGTGAGTTGGGCGAGACGGGCAAGGTGGAGGTTGTCAACAGCGTGAACCCCGTCCGGATCGAGGGACAAAAGACCGCCGCGTTTGAAATCTGCGATCAGCTGGGCTGCGCTCCGCATTTTCATTTTCTGCCAGTGGGCAATGCCGGCAATATCACGGCCTACTGGAGAGGGTTCAAGGAGTTCCACACCGCGGGCAGGGTCGATCGCCTCCCCCGCATGTTCGGCTTTCAGGCTGCCGGTGCGGCTCCTATCGTGGAAGGTCACAAGATCGATCACCCGGAGACCGTTGCGTCGGCCATCCGCATCGGCAACCCCGCCAGCTGGCAGGGGGCGACCGACGCACTCAACGAATCCAAGGGCTCCATCGAAAAGGTTACCGACGAGGAAATTCTCGAGGCGTATAAATTGATCGCTCGGACCGACGGCGTTTTCGTGGAACCAGCCAGTGCGGCCGCGCTCGCCGGAATCTTCCGCTGCGCCAAAGAAGGGAAAATCCCCGAAGGAAGCATCATCAGCGCGACCATGACCGGACACGGCCTCAAGGATCCGGACACAGCCATCAGCTCGGCCGGCTTCGAGGCAACCGTTCTCAAGCCGGACACCCGGGAAGTCATGAAAGCAATCGGTCTGTAAACAGACCGCCTCGTCCGGCCCTCCAAACCCGGGATTTTATCCAAAGATTTAAGAACAGCAGGATCCAACATGGCACTGATCGTCCAGAAATTCGGGGGCACCTCCGTGGCAAACCCCGAGCGAATCAAGAACGTCGCGTCGCGGGTTCAGGAGTATCGGTCCCGGGGGGACCAGGTCGTGGTCGTGGTCTCGGCCATGAGTGGCGTCACGGACAACCTCCTGAAGCTCGCCCGGGAAATCATGCCCATTCCAAGCGACCGGGAACTGGACATGCTGCTGGCCACCGGGGAACAGACCACCATTGCGCTGACCGCGATGGCGCTTCACACCCTTGGGCTCGGTGCGGTATCGCTCACGGGCGCACAGGCCGGGATCGTGACGGACGGCGTGCATACCAAGGCGAAGATCAGGAACATTACTCCCAGGCAGGTGCATGACCTGCTCGACGCCGGGAACGTGGTGATCGTGGCCGGTTTCCAGGGGCAGACCACCGACGGGCACATCACGACGCTGGGACGGGGCGGATCGGATCTGACCGCCATCGCGATGGCATCGGCCCTGCACGCCGATCTCTGCCAGATCTACACCGACGTGGACGGGGTTTACACCGCAGATCCGAGGATCGTGGCCAACGCCCGGAAGCTGGACGAGATTTCGTACGACGAGATGCTCGAGCTTGCAGGTTCGGGAGCAAAGGTCATGCAGTCGCGCTCGGTGGAATTCGCCAAGAAATTCGGCGTGATTTTCGAAGTCCGATCTAGTTTGAACAATAACCCAGGAACGCTTGTGAAGGAAGAAACCCAAAGCATGGAGGATGTCGTCATTCGCGGCGTCAGTCTCGATAAAAACCAGGCGAAAGTAACCTTGGTGGCCGTTCCCGACAAACCGGGAGTCGCCGCACGGATCTTTAAGGCTCTGGCGGATGCAGCCGTCAACGTGGACATGATCGTACAAAACGTCAGCCACGATTCGGATTCCCGCGCCACCGACCTTTCCTTCACCATGGACAAACCGGACCTCCCGAAGGCGACCAGGGTCATCGATTCGTTGAAACCCGAGATCGGTTTCGCCTCGGCGATTTCCGACGAAGACATCGCCAAACTTTCAATCGTGGGGGTCGGCATGCGCAGTCACTCCGGTGTCGCCGCCAAAATGTTCGAGACCCTCTCGAGCAATGACGTGAACATCGAGATGATCTCAACCAGCGAAATCAAGATTTCCGTGGTGATCAGCCTTGGGAAATGCGAGACCGCGATGAAGGCCGTGCACTCGGCCTTCCTGGAGACCTGACCCCCGGTTGCACGGCCGATTTCTTCGTCGATGACGAACGAAGTTGAGTGCGCGCCCCCCACCAAGGCGAAGCGTCTTGGACGGCGGTAGTCCTCTACCGCTTTTGGGTAGCGCGAACCGTCCCGGCGAGCCCGGTTGCAGGGAAGGGGGATTTAACCACGGATTTCACGGAGGACCACGGATTAAGATGCAGGGGAAGCTCACCGGGACGGTTCGCGCTACCTTTCCCCGTCCCCTGGGCGGTAGGGCGAAGCGTCTCGCTGAGCCGTGGGCCACCCGAGGTCCAGATCCCT
>JAIPJX010000143.1 GCA_021733945.1 Verrucomicrobiota bacterium
ACTCGCTCACCGGGACTGTTCGCACCACCTTTCCCCCTCTCCCGTTCCAATCCCGGTAGGGCGAAGCGTCCCGCTGAGCCGCCTGGCCACACGAGATCCACACCCCACTCGCTCACCGGGACTGTTCGCACCACCTTTCCCCCTCACCCGTTCCAATCCCGGTAGGGCGAAGCGTCCCGCTGAGCCGAGGGTATCGCGAGGGTTGAGTTTTTGGGGGATGCTCACCGGGACGGTTCGCGCTACCTCTCCCCACAACGGCGGGGCGAAGCGTCCCCGCTGAGCCGCCTGGCCACACGAGATCCAATCCCCCCTTAAACGAATGGCAGTGGCCCGCACTCACGCACAAGGAACGGCGCAAAGAATTGAAACCTGCGGTCCTGTCGATTACTGTCGGGCCAGAAAGGTTCTTTTATGAAACATTCCCTCTTCATTCTGGTGTGCGGCGCAATGCTGGGCGGTTTACCCCATCCCTGTGTCGCCCAGACCACCGGTTCGCCCTCCACCGGGATTGCACCCAAGAAATCCGATCCCGCGCTGCAACCCGCGCTGATGGTCGTGCTCGACACAAACCGGGACGGATCCCTCTCCTCGGACGAAATCAACCAAGCCATCGTGGCGCTGCGAAAACTCGACCTCAACAACGACGGGAACCTCGACCACAGGGAATTGAGGGCCATCCAGACTCCCCCCCGCCCTTCCTCCGATACCGCGCCGACCCCGCCGGAAGCCCCCCAGTACAGCGCCTTCACCCGACTGATCATGGAGTCGGACAAAAACAAGGACGGCAAGGTGACCAAATCGGAGCTCCCCGCTCAGATGCAACGAATCTTCGAAACGGCGGATACCAACCAGGATGGAGTCATCACGCTCGAAGAAGCGGAACGCCTGGGCAATCCGGACAAACGGTCTTCCCAGAAGGCACCACGATGAGTTCCGGACCGGTCGCGGATTCGATCCACGGCAAAGTTGCCCTCGTGACCGGCGCGGCGGGCGTGCTCGGGCTCGCAACAACCCGATCTCTGCTGTCGCAGGGCGTCCGGGTCGTGATGAACGACATTCAACCGGAACGACTCAACGCACTCGCGGCAAACCTCGGGGAACACGCCCTCGCGGCACCGTTCGACATCAGCAATCCCGAGGAAGTCGCCCTCCAATGCTCCCGCATTCGATCCGAGTGGGGCTCCGTGGACATCCTCGTCAACAACGCAGGAATTCTCTCCAATCACAAAGCCGAAGAAACATCAGCCCGGGAATGGCGCCAGGTATTGGCCACAAATCTGGACGGTGCATTTTTCCTCTCCAGCGTCCTGCTGCCGGACATGAAATCGCGCCGGTGGGGTCGGATCATCAACACCTGCTCGTTGGCGGGAAAAACGGGAGGGATCACCGCCGGCACCGCCTATGCCACCTCCAAGGGTGCCATGCAGTCGCTCACGTTTTCTCTCGCGCGCGAGACCGCCGCATTCGGGATCACGGTCAACGGGATAGCCCCGGCTTACGTAAAAACGCCGATGGTCATGGAACAATTGACCGAGACGCAGCGCACCGAGCTGTTGAAGACCATTCCCGTGGGACGATTTTGTGAACCCGAAGAGTTCGCCCATGTGGTCAGGTTCCTGGCGTCACCCCTCGCGGGGTTCATCACGGGCGAAATCATCGATCTCAACGGCGGTCTGCACTTCGATTGAGAAGCCCCGTCCGGCGAACTCTCCCCGTTTAACGGAACAATCGGTCGAGCGCCCGGGCAAATCGTTTTGGGGATTCTGCGTCGTAACTGAAGTATAAGGACGGCTCGATCAACTCCAACTCCATCAGCGCTGGTTCGCCTCCGGGCAAACGGACAAGGTCAACCCGCGCGTACAACAACGTTTCCCCCAGGGAGTCCATGACCCGCCGCCCCGCCGCCAAAAGATCCGGCTCCGGTGTCACGGGACATATCGCTCCACCGTGCTCCTCCTGAACCCGAAAGTCTCCGGGTTTCGGTTTTTTTAATACGGCATGACTGTATTCCCCCCCGAAGTAGAACAACGAATATTCGCCCCTCTCCACAATTTCCCGGAGGAACGGCTGCACCATCAGATCACGGTCCCGGAAACAAGCCATGGCCAGCGCAACATCTCCCTCCGAAGCCGAGGCCAGTCGAAAGGTATCATCGGCGTTGGCACCGACAATCGGTTTCACCACGATTTCATCGGATCCGAGCTCCAGGCACAAATCCGCGATGGATCGATCCGCCAAACCCGACAACCAGAGTGTCGGAACCGTGGGAACCCCCTTCGAAGCGATTTCTTTCAGGTAGGTTTTCTGCAGATTCCAGCGCACCCTTGCCAGGCTGTTTTCCAGGCGCGCACCCGACCGTTCAATCCGTGCCAGAGTCTCCAGGAACAACCCCGGATCTTTTTGATAGTCCCAGGGCGACCGGATCACCACGGCGTCGAATTGATCCCAGTCCACATCGGGCCGACGCCATGGAATCGCATCAACCGACCATCCGAGCCCTGCGAGGGGTTCATGGGTCAGCTCATCATAGGCAAAGAACCCTTCCAGGCTGTCCATCGTCAAGAAAGCACATCGTTTTAAGCAGGTCATTCCGGGAGCATCATTGCTCCCTGCCCACTCCGGCGCAATCCCGATGACATGAAACGCAGGCTTGTCCGGCGTTTTTTGAGGACAGAATCTGTTTGCTCAACCCATTGACTCAACTACACTCGCGAATTCTGAGATCAAGATGAAAGATCAACCGCTGCGCACTACGGTCATTGGCAGCTACCCGTTCCCGGGGTGGCTTGAGTTCGCGTGCCAGCACCTCGATCAGTTCGGCTCGGCCGACCGCGATGAGATGATCGAGGATGCCATGATCACCGCGATTCACGATCAGGTCTCCTCAGGACTCGACGTCATCACGGACGGCGAACAGACACGCCTCGATTTTAACCTGTCTTTTTACGGTTTTTTGAACGGAATCGAACTGGAACAGGCGTCCCCGCGCCGGTTCGGCCCCCCTGCCCACGATCAACGCGGCAAACACCGGGTGGTCGGCACCCTGGGAGCTCCGGAAGGACTCGGTGCCACCGGCGATTTCAAACGCCTTCAGCGCCTCGCGCCGGCAGGTCCAACCCTCAAGGCAAGCGTGCCCGGCCCGTACACCCTGAGCGGACGCCTCATTCCCAACGAGCAGTACCCCGACCGATTTGCCCTCACGGAGGCGCTCCTGCCAATCGTTCGGTCCGAACTCGAATCGCTCGTGGCAGCGGGATGCCGGGAACTGACGGTGGACGAACCTTCCATGAGCTGCTACGCCCACCGCGAGGATCCAAAACGGTTCGTCGACCTGTTCAACCGCACGGTCGAAAGCGTCGCAGGCAAATGCCGCCTCTCGACCCATCTCTGTTTCGGCAATTACAAGGGACACGCCGTGGGTTTGCGGCGCTACCAACCGATGTTCCCCGCCTTCCTTGACTTAAACGTCGATGAACTCCACCTGGAAATGGCGAGCCGCGAATTTGCCGAGCTGGAACTCATCCAGGAGATCGCAACCCACAAGGATGTTGCGATTGGCATCATCGACGTCAAAAGTTACCACATCGAGACCGTCGAAGAACTCGCTCAGAAAGTCCGGGCATGCCTGAAATTTGCCCCTGCCGAGCGCCTCGCGTTCGCCCCCGACTGCGGTCTGAGCCAGACCGCGCGATGGGCGGCCAGGGCAAAACTCAAGAACATGGTCGCCGGCGTACGACAGGTTCGCAACGAACTCGGCATCTCCTGAATCTATGATCAGTCCATTTCTCCAGGATCAATCACTCATCGCGGATATTGAACGGGTCGCCCCGGACTCGGCGGACATCCAGCTTTGGTGGCTGGGACAGAGCGGATTCCTGTTGCACTGGCAGGGTCGCCACCTTCTGCTCGACCCGTATCTCTCCGATTCATTAACCGAAAAATACACAAACACCGACAAGCCGCACGTGCGCCTGACCGAACGCGTGGTGGCTCCCATCGCTCTCTCCTTCATCGACGTGGTCACCTCCAGCCACAATCACACCGACCACCTCGATGACCAGACCCTGAAGCCCCTGTTTCAGGTCAACCCAAATCTCAAACTCGTGATTCCCGAGGCCAACCGGCAATTCGTCGCCGACCGGCTCGGAATGGATCCCGCCCTACCAATTGGAATGGACGCCGGACAAACCATTGAGGTCGCGGGCTTCAAGTTCCACGCCGTCCCGGCAGCCCACGAAAGCATTGAAAAGGATGAGTTGGGACGCTGCCGATGCCTCGGCTACGTGATTGAGGCCGGGCCGTGGACGATATACCACAGCGGCGACACGATGTTCTACGACGGCATGGTCGACATGCTGAAAAAATGGAAGATCGATGTCTGCATCCTTCCCATCAATGGAAAATCAGCCCAGCGGCGGGTGGCAGGGAATCTAAATGGTTCTGAAGCCGCCCTGCTCGCCAAGAAAATCGGAGCGCGCCTGGTCATCCCCTGCCATTTCGAGATGTTTGAGTTCAACACTGCCAGTCCATCCCAGTTCGAGCGGGCCGCAACCGATCTCCAGCAACCCTTTCAGGTGCTCCGATGCGGCGAGCAGTGGTCGAGCATGAACATTTCCAAGTAGACAAAACGTCAAGCCCAAGCCCATCAGCATGGGAGTGCGTCCGGACCTCAAATCCCCGCGGCCTCCTACAATTCGCGCAGAGCCACGGAGATCGGCAACCTCGCGGCGCGGATCGCGGGAAACAACCCGCCCACCAGTCCAATCCCGGCGGCATACAGCATGCCCTGGAGCAGCAGTGAGGGACTGACCTCGAACGCAAACGCCACCTGACTGAAACTTTGCCAGTTCATGGTGGCCGCCCGGAAACCATCGAAAGCGAAGTAAGCCCCGGCGCTCCCGATCCCCCCACCCAAAAACGCCAACACCATCGACTCGATCATCACCGAAAACACCACCGGGCTGGCTCGAAAACCAAGAGCCCGCAGCGTCGCGATTTCGCGGGTCCGGGAACTCACCGCGGTGTACATCGTGTTGAGCGCACCGAACAACGCTCCCAATCCCATGAGCGACGCGATCAACGTGCCGAGGCCGGTGATCATGTTATACACCGTCGAGGATTGGTCCGCGTAATAATCGGTCTGCCGCAGCACCTTGACGTTCACCCGCGGATCCGTCGTCAACGCATCCTTGAAGGCGTCGAATGCCTCGGGCGATGTCAACCGCGCGTACACCACCTGGAACGAATCCTCCCGCCGATAGGCCGGTTGCAACACCCCTGCGTCCGTCCAGATCTCCGACTCTGCGATCCCTCCTTCCGCTGTAAAAATGCCCACCACCAGCCAGTCATTCTGGCCGACCCGCAGGGTTTTCCCAAGGTCCAACCCGGCAAACTCAACCGCCGCCCCAGCCCCGACAATCACCTCATTCTTGCCCGGCTCAAAATTCCGTCCCTGCACGATCTCAAGATTGCGCCGCACCTCGAACGCCCCTGCTTCGACACCCCGGAGAGGGACGTTCGCATCCGTGCCGGTGGACCGTTTGGGAAGATCGATCACAACAAACAACTCGGCCGAGACCGCCGCCCCCGACGCTCCCCGCGCCACACCCGGGGCATCGGCAATCACCCGCGTCTCGTCCCGCGACAAACCGCTCATCATTTCACTGTCCGCCCCGCTTCTCAACACAATGACCGAATCCGGAGTCGCGGACACGGTCATGGCTTTTCGAAACCCCTGACCGATCGAGAGCACACCCACCAATACCGCCACCACGCCGGCAATGCCGATCACAGTGGCCGCCGAAGCGCCTTTCCGGGTCAAGAGGGTCTGCAGGGCGAATCCCGTTACTTCAACAACCTGCACCAGCCAATTCATCGGTCCTGCCATGGTTAATTCCTCCGCAAAGCATCTGCAATTTCGATCCGCATGGCCTGCCATGCCGGAACGATTCCAGTGATCAACCCCAACCCCAGCACCAGACCGATGCCAAGGAACAGACTGCGCATTGGAAAATAGAAAATGGGCAGCGCCCCGTTGGTTGGATCTCCGGCGGAGATCATCAACCACGCCAGACCCAGCCCGCTCAATCCACCGATCCCGGCAATCAGGCAGGATTCGGCCAGCACAAAACCAAGCACCTGGGGACTGGTGAAACCCAGCGCCTTCAGCACCCCCAGTTCCTCGGTGCGTTCCCGGACCGCCTGCGCCATCGTATTGCCTGAAACCAGCAGAATTGTAAAAAACACGGCGCTGAGAATCGCAGCCGTGATGGCCCCGATATCGCCCACCTGCTTGGCGAACCCCTGCACAAATGCGCCTTCCGCTTCCGCCTTCGTTTCGGCGGGCGAATTGGCAAACTCCTCATCGATCGCCTGCGCCACTTCCGGCGCGCGTTCCGGATCCTTGATCCGGACACTGTACCAACCCACCATGCCATCGCCCTCCGCCCTGGCCTCGTCAAAATAATCATGCCGGAAGAACAATTGGGTGGTGTCCACCCCTTTCTCCGCCCCGTCGAAGATGCCTACAATATCAAACTCCCAGGTCTGACTGCCGTTCTTCTGAACCCAGATCGTTGTCTGGATTGGCACCCGATCGCCCACCTTCCATCCGAATCGATTCGCGGTCTTGCGCCCGACAATTGCGCCCGTGCGCATTTGCATCCAGGCTTTGCGGGCGCCCTCTTCCAGGATAAATTCCGGATACATGTCCAGGAACGCCTCCGGTTCGACCGGCATCTGGGCAAAGAACTTCTTCGGATCCTGATAAATGCCGCCGAACCAGGTTTGATGCACCACCGCATCCACTCCCGGAATCCGCGCAATGCGATCCTTGTAACTCACCGGCAGCAACTGGATGAGCGACACCTTGTGCCGCACCACCAACCGATCCTCTCCGGCCACGCTCACCCCGGCGTTCAGGCCCTCCTGGATCGCACAGAGATAACCGTACAGCAGGAACGCGATCAGAATCGAGAGCATCGTCAGGGTCGTGCGCAGCTTTTTCCGGCGCAGGTTGCTTCCGATCAAATGGAGAAACTTCATGGCACAGCCTCGGTGGAAAGTTGCCCCTTGTTGAGATGAACCGTGCGCGAGGCACGCGCCGAAGCATGCGGATCGTGGGTCACCATGACAATCGTCTTCCCCTGCTCCCGGTTCAGTACCTGCAGCAGGTCCAGGATTTCATCCCCCGCCTTCCGATCCAGATCGCCTGTCGGTTCGTCGCACAACAGAAGCGTCGGGTCCGTCACAATGGCGCGCGCAATGCCCACCCGCTGCTGTTCGCCACCGGACATCTGCCTGGGAAAATGCCGGGCCCGATGCGACAAGCCAACCACCGCGAGCGCCGCCTCGACGTGCCTGCGGCGTTCCTGCCGACTCAGATGCGTGAGCAGCAGCGGCAGGTCCACGTTCCGCTCCGCCGTCAATACCGGCAACAAATTGTACATCTGGAATACCAACCCCACATGACGCGCGCGCCATGCGGCCAGTTTCCGATCCGAAAAACCATCAATCCGTTCGCCCTCAATCTCGACCGACCCACCGGTCGGACGATCAAGCCCGCCAATGAGGTTGAGCAACGTCGTCTTGCCCGAACCCGACGGCCCCATCAGAGCCAGGAACTCGCCCCTCGGCACCTCCAGGCTCAGACCGGAAAGCACATGAATATCCTCGCTGCCGCGCCGAAATCGTTTTTCGACATTCCTCACATGGACCAACACATCGTTGCTCATCGTTTTCCCTCCACCACGGCGTCTCCATCCTTCAGTTCGGCAGGTGGATTCAGCACCACCCGTTCCCCGCCCGCCAATCCGGCGAGCACCTCGACTTCACCGGCATTGGACTCACTCACCTTCACGGCCCTCCGTTCGGCCCGACCATTCCGCACCACCCAGACCATGTCGTTGCCTGCCCGTTGAAGCACCGCCGACGACGGAACAATCACCCGGCTCCGCACTTCCCCCTGCGGAGCGGAGTCCTGAAACCGGACTTTCACACCCATCTGCGGAAGAATCCGTGCGTCGAGTTTCTCAAATCCAACCCGGACCTTCACGGTCGCCTTCTGCCGGTCCGCCGTCGGAATGATCGCGATGACATCCGAGGGAATGCTCCAGTCCGGGTAGGCATCCAACACCGCCACCACCGACTGACCGCCGATCACCCGATTGATGTAGCTCTCGCCCACATCCACTTCAATCTCCAACGATTGCATGTCGACGATGGTGCAGATGCCCGTCCGGGTGAATCCGCCTCCGGCTGACACCGGCGAAATCATTTCTCCCGGCTGCGCATTTTTCGAAACCACCACGCCCGCAAACGGTGCCCGGATCACGTTGTCATCCAGTTGCTGCTGCCACAGGGCCAGCTGTTTCTCTGCCACCACCGTGTCCGCCTCCTCACGCTGGATTCGAGCCTCCCAGGATTTCCGCTCGGAATCTGCGCGGTCGAAATCCGATTCACTGGCAATTCGATCCGAACGCAGCGCGGATACCCGCCGCCACTCCCGCAGCGCCTCACCCACCCGCACCCGGGTTTCCTCCACACGAGCCCGCGAAGCCAGCAACTCCGCTTCGGCAAGCCGAAAGTTCGAATTCACATTTGAGGAATCCAGTGTCGCCAACACCTGTTCCTCCTCGACCCGCATGCCCTCCTCAACCAACACTTCGAGCACCTTGCCCGTGACTTTGGAGGACACGGTGGCCTGCCGCCGGGCCGTGACATACCCGGAAGCGTTGAGAACCGTGGATCGTTCCCCTGCCGTCGACTCCCGCGCCAGCGCCGTCTTGACACCCATCACACCCGTGCCGCGCATCGTGTAAACAACATAAGACCCCATGGCAATCAGCACCACGATCAGCACCACACCGATCCACCTCCCCGACGAGCGCTCCGCCGGACCTGTCCGGTCAATCCGCAACTGCTCCAGATGTTCCCTATGTTTGTTCACAACACTCTGTCTTTTCTCTGTCCCACCCAAGGAACCAGAACCAGACACCCCCGTCAAACCCGCGCTGCCTACACCTTCCGGACTTGCCTGCCCCTGTTTCGGAAGCGACGTGTCGCCGGGCATTGCCAAAGAAATCAAACCGTTTGCGATTCGGCGATTGAGTCCTATTGTTGGGAGGTTCATTCGCCATGGGAGCACAAGCCCGGGAATGAATACAAACGCCATGAATGACACCACAACGGCAGCTGAAAACACTGAAGCAACGCCGAACGGCGGGTTATCGTCCGGGGAACTCCAACAAATCAACGCCTATTGGCGGGCCGCCAATTATCTGTCGGTTGGCCAGATCTACCTGCTCGACAATCCGCTCCTACGGAAGCCCATCAAGCTCAAGGATGTCAAACCGCGACTGCTCGGGCACTGGGGCACCACGCCCGGGCTGAACTTCATTTACGCGCATTTAAATCGTGTCATCAGGGCAAACGACCTGAACATGATCTATATCATCGGGCCCGGGCATGGAGGGCCCGGGATCGTGGCCAACTGCTATCTGGAAGGAACCTACAGCGAGGTGTACCCCGATATCTCGATGGATGCCGAGGGCATGCGCAAGCTCTTCAAGCAGTTTTCGTTTCCCGGAGGCATTCCAAGCCATGTGGCTCCCGAAACTCCCGGATCCATTCACGAAGGCGGCGAGCTCGGATACGCCCTTTCCCATGCCTTTGGCGCGGCTTTTGACAATCCCGACCTGATCGTGGCCTGCGTCGTTGGCGATGGCGAGGCGGAAACCGGCCCGACGGCAACATCCTGGCACTCCAATAAATTCCTCAATCCGGCGCACGACGGGGCGGTGCTGCCCATTCTCCACCTGAACGGTTACAAGATCGCCAATCCGACCCTGCTCGCGCGCATCAGTCACGATGAACTTAATTCTCTGTTCCTGGGATACGGATACAAACCGTATTTTGTCGAGGGTTCGGATCCGGAGCGGATGCACCAGACCATGGCGATCACGATGGCAAAGGTGATCGCCGAAATTCATGCGATCCAAAAAGAGGCCCGCCTCAACGGCTTCAAAAAACGCCCTCAATGGCCGATGATCGTGCTTCGGACGCCGAAAGGATGGACCGGCCCCAGGGAAGTCGATGGTAAGAAAACCGAGGACCACTGGCGTTCCCATCAGGTTCCTTTCTCGGAAATGGCGACCCAACCCGACCACGTGCGGCTCCTCGAGGATTGGATGAAGAGCTACAAGCCGGAGGAATTGTTTGACGCGAACGGCACCTTGCGCGCGGAACTTGCCGAACTGGCTCCAAGGGGAACCCGGCGCATGGGTGCCAATCCGCATGCCAACGGCGGGATTCTGCTCAAGGACCTCAAGATGCCGGACTTCCGGGACTACCGGATCGAAGTGCCGCAACCCGGACAGGTCGTTGCGGAGTCGATTCGGCTCATGGGGGGTTTTCTGCGTGATATCCTGAAACGCAACATGGCGGACAGGAACTTCCGGATTGTGGGGCCGGACGAAACGGCCTCCAACCGGCTTGACGCGGTGTTTGAGGTGACCAACCGGGCCTGGGTTGCGGAGATACTCCCGGAGGACGACCATCTCGCGCCGGACGGGCGCGTGTTGGAGATCCTGAGTGAACACACGTGCCAAGGCTGGCTGGAGGGCTATTTGTTGACGGGCCGCCACGGGTTCTTCTCATGTTATGAGGCGTTTATTCATCTGGTCGATTCGATGTTCAACCAGCATGCGAAATGGCTCAAGGTAACGCGCGACGAAATTCCGTGGCGCCGACCGATTGCCTCACTCAATTATTTGCTCACCTCGCATGTCTGGCGTCAGGATCACAATGGCTTCAGCCATCAGGATCCCGGATTCATCGATCATGTCGTCAACAAAAAGGCGGACATCATCCGCGTGTATTTCCCGCCCGATGCGAACACCCTGCTCTCGGTCACCGACCACTGCCTTCGAAGCCGCAACACCATCAATGTGATTGTTGCCGGCAAACAGCCGCAGTTGCAGTGGCTCGACATGGATGCGGCGATCAAACACTGCACCGCCGGAATCGGGATTTGGGAATGGGCGAGCAACGACAAGGGCAGCGATCCGGATGTGGTCATGGCCTGCGCCGGAGACGTCCCCACCCTGGAGACACTGGCCGCGGCCAACATCCTGCGGGAACACGTTCCGGACCTCAGGATTCGCGTGATCAATGTTGTGGATCTGATGACGCTGCAACCCCGGGAGGAACATCCGCACGGGTTGTCCGACAAAGAGTTCGACACCCTCTTCACGAAGGACAAGCCCATCATCTTCGCCTATCACGGGTATCCCTGGCTGATCCATCGGCTGGCCTATCGGCGCACCAACCACAAAAACCTCCATGTGCGCGGTTACAAGGAGGAAGGCACCACCACCACGCCGTTCGACATGGTGGTCCTCAATGATCTGGACCGGTACCATCTGGTTTCCGACGTCATCGATCGTGTTCCGAAACTCGGCGCCACTGCGGCGTATGTGAAGCAATTCGTTCGCGATAAACTGATCGAGCACAAACAATACATCATGAAGCACGGCAACGATCTGCCCGAAGTCCGGGATTGGAAATGGGATCCCTGCCGGCCCGCCAGTCCCTAGCAGACCGTTAAAAAACTCCAGATCTTGTAGGAGGCGAGGTCACGAGACTCTGATTTCTTAGGTATCTTTAGGTGTTGAAAAGCCTCCTGACGTCGGCCCCACCTTTTTTAACGGGCTGCTGGCCGGACCAATCGAATTGAGCCTACGGACGACCTGCGGGAACGGCTTCACCCAACCGCCTTCCGCCGCCGTCCCTTCGGGTTTTGGCTGGCTCTCTGCGGACCATCGCGTAACCTCCGATCATTCCATGAAACGCTTACTCGTTATCGCCCTGACGTGGACCTCGACACTGAGCCCGGTCATCGGTGCCGCGGCTCCCCCGGAGGTTCACATGCTCATTCCCGGCTTCACGGTCGAGGAGGTGCCCGTGCAGCTGCCGAACCTGAACAACCTCCGGTTCGCGCCGGACGGATCCCTCACCGCGCTCGGCTACAACGGGAAGGTCTGGAGACTCATTGATTCCGATGGCGACGGATTGGAGGACAGGGCCGGGATCTGGTGGGACAAGGCACCGCTCACGGTTCCCGTCGGCATGGCCTGGTCCACCCGCGGACTGTTCGTTTCGTCGAGCGGGAAGGTGTCACTGCTCAGGGACACCAACGGGGACGGCGTTGCCGACACCGAGGAAATCGTCGCCAGCGAATGGCCTGGGAAGGATGTCGCCTCCGGCAACGTGGATGCCACCGGAGTTACCATGGACGCCTCCGGAAACCTGTACTTCGGCCTGCTCACAGCCAACTACGCCAATGGATATCGGTTGAAAAAGGTCAAAAACCTCTCCGCGGAGGAGCGTGATTGGCTGAAGGCCAACAATCGCGGCATCCCAGCCGAGCCCGAGGAACAAGTCTCGCTTTACGACGCGAACGGAATGCGCGGTTCGGTCCAGAAATGGAATGCCGACACTCGGCAACTCGAGACCATCGCGACAGGAATACGCGTGCCCTACCACTTCGCCTTCAACCGCACCGGGGATCTCTTCATGACCGATCAGGAAGGCGAGACCTGGATGCCCAAGGGCAATCCGCTCGACGAGTTCAACCACATTGTGACCGGCCGCCACTATGGATTCCCACCACGCCACGAACGTTGGTTGCCCGAACTCGTGAGTGTGGAACCCGTGGTCGCGTTTGGACCGCAGCATGAAAGCGCCTGTGGTTTCGTTTTTAATGAGCCACACGCCGCCATCGGATTGCCAACCGGCCCGTTTTCCAGTCTCGAAACCACCGTGACAACCGCCCTGCCCGCTTCACCCCCACAGCGTTTGTTTGGTCCGGACTGGTGGGAAGGCGAGGCGATTGTGGCGGGCCAATCCCGCGGAAAGATCTGGCGTGTCCGATTCAACAAAACTCCGAACGGTTATGTTGGAAAAGAACTCCTGATTGCCCGGCTTTCGATGCTCACCACCGACGTCGCCATCTCGCCAAACGGCGACCTCTACGTCAGTTGCCACAGCGGGCTGCCCGATTGGGGAACCGGTCCGAATGGCACCGGAAAGATATTTCGGATTCGTTACACGAACAAAACCGCACCCCAATGGACGGACGTCGTCCCCGTCAGCCCAACCGAGGTGCGGGTCACGTTCGATCGCGCCATCGATCCTTCCGTTGCGGAATCCAACATCGGACGCCGAATCGAGTTCGGCGATTCGGTGCGCGCCGCAGGTCGGTTTGAAGTGCTCAAGCCGCCCTACGCGGTCGTTGCCCGGCAGGAGGCCGAACCCCGGGGACAGATTTTAAGCACCGGCTGGCATCTGACCAACGACAACCGGACGCTGATCATTTCCACCGAGATTCATCCGCGCCGGACGCGCTACGCGCTCAGCATTGCGGGCATTCAGGCGGTCGGGTCTCCGGATCACGGCCATCCCATCGAAATCGACTACGATTTATCCTCCACCACCTTCGCCGGCTGGAGCCCCGAACGAATCGAGCCGCCGTCATTGACAGACGGGAATGCCGACAAACCACGCGGCGATTACGAGACCGGGCGCTCGTTGTTTCGCGGTGAACAGTTGAAATGCGCGACCTGCCACCGGATTCGCGGCGAAGGCGCAGGCCATGCACCGGACCTGAGCAACCTGGTTTCGCGCGATGCTGCGTCCGTGTTACGCGACATCAGACTGCCGAGCGTCACGATCAATCCCGATTACGTGGGTTACACCATCCGGACGCGGAACGGGGACGAACATTCGGGGTTCCTTCGCAATCAGGGCAACGACCAACTCAAGATCACCTCCGCAACCGGTGTGGAAACCATCATCAGCCCGATCGACGTCGCCGAGATGCAACCCGCCGGAGTTTCCCTGATGCCCGAAGGCCTGTTGGACGGACTGTCGGAATCCCAGGTAAATGATCTGCTCACGTTTCTCCTGAACGAACCGCCCAAACGCGACAAATCCGGGTTGCAGCGAATCTTCCAAACTCCGAACCCGCGTTCAGCCGCAGCCTCCGCGAAATCGAACACGGCGCTCCGCGTCGTGCTGGTCGCCTCCAAACAGGATCACGGCCCCGGCCAACACGACTACCCAGCCTGGCAGAAAACGTGGCATGCACTTCTGTCGCATGCGCCCGGCACCAGGGTCCAGGACGCCTGGCTCTGGCCCGGCGAGGATCAGTTCGCCACCGCCGACGTCCTTGTTTTCTATTACTGGAACCACCAATGGAACGAGGCGAAGTATGCGCAACTCGACGCCTTTCAGGCCCGAGGCGGCGGCATCGTGGTGCTTCACTCCGCAACCATCGAAGACAAGGCACCACTGGAACTGGCCAAACGGATCGGACTGGCCGCTCAACCGCAGACGGTCCAGTATCGCCACATGCCCTTTGATCTGCGGTTCGTCGACCGGGAACACGACATCACCGTCGGCCTTCCGGAGGCACTGCCCTTTGTAGACGAACCTTATTGGCCAATGATCGGTGATCGGACGAAGATTCACGTGCTCGCCAACGCAATCGATGTCGACGGTCAGGATCGCCCGATGATGTGGACTTATCATCACGGTCATGGACGGGTGTTCGCGAGCATCGCCGGGCATTACACCTGGACGCTCGAGGATCCGGTGTTTCGTCTGATCGTCCTCCGGGGCGTTGCCTGGGCAGCACACCGGAACGCCTCAACACTCCTGCCCGCCCTGAACTGAAACGGTGGCTCAAACCGTTCCCACGGTCTGGACTCTTCGGTCATCGCCATCCGCCTGAATTGATGTAAGATATCCACCGTGACCGTGTCCCTCCAACTCCAGGCCTGCCTCCTGGTCGGGCTCTCCCTCGCGGTTCTTTCAATCGCGGTCTACACGGTGCGAACCGGGGTTCCGCCCATGCCCGCGTCACGCCGTGCCAGGAACTGCATTGTTTCCCTCATTCCACGGAACTGCACGGGCAACATCCTTGATCTGGGTTGTGGATGGGGCACCCTGGTGTTTCCCATCGCAGCTGCCCACCCACAAAACGGGGTGATCGGATACGAACTTTCCCCCCTCCCCTGGTTCCTGTGCCGGATTCGCCAATGGGTATCGCCCCGACAAAACCTGACGATCCTTCGAGGGGACTTTTGGAAACACCCGTGCACGGACGCTGCCGTGGTTGTCTGTTACCTCGATCCCGGGCAAATGCCCCGCCTGGAGAAAAAGCTATCCTCCGAGTTGCACCCGGGGACACTGGTGATCACGAACGCATTTGCATTTCCGGGCTGGAAACCTCAGGAGATGCACCAGCTCTCCGACTTTTACTGCTCCCGCGTTTACGTCTACCGCGTGCCATCCTAAACCGCGCAAGCGAACTCCTCAACCCGCCACCCACCCGGTGCCGTGGGTCGCCGCACCCGGAACAACCCCACCCTGGCGCCGTTTGAGAACCGTCCTGAGTGCATTGACATCAAACGGTTTGCGCAGAAACCCGTCCATCCCGACCTCCACACAGCGTTGTTTCACCTGCGCGTCGTCGTCCGCGGTCAAGGCGATGATTCGGGGACGTTCACCCGAAGGCCAATCCTTACAGATCGCACGCGCCGTCTCAATCCCATCCATTCCGGGAAGACGCAGGTCCATCAAAACCACATCGTAGCGTTTTTCCCGAATGGCCTCCAACGCCTGCACGCCGTCGGAAACCAGATCGGTTGAATGCCCCAGTTTCTTGAGCCTCAGCATGGCCAACTGCTGATTGATGGCCGTGTCCTCCACCAGCAGAATATTCAGGGGAACAAACGGTTCGGGCTCAGCGACAGCATCGGCTCGAGCCAAACGTGTTTCGGAAACAGCTCCCGGAGCAGGGTCCCCGGGGGGAGCCACGAGAAAAAACCGGAACGTCGAACCGTTGTCCAGACAGCTCTCCACGGAAATCTCGCCTCCCATCATCCGGACCAGGCTTCGACTGATCGCCAACCCCAGCCCGCTGCCGCCAAACCGGCGGGTCATGGAAGCGTCGCCCTGATGGAACACATCGAAGATGGAGCTTCGTTGCGCCTCGGCAATACCGATTCCGGTGTCCCTCACCGCAAACCAGAGCCTGCGGGTGCCGTCGGACTGTGGCTCCGCCGAAACCGTCAGGCTCACGTGTCCGGAAGGGGTGAACTTCACCGCGTTGTTCAGGAGATTCAGGATC
>JAIPJX010000144.1 GCA_021733945.1 Verrucomicrobiota bacterium
CCGGGACGGTTCGCGCGAATGGCAGTGCGGTTCGTGCCACCTTTTCAGATCTTCAACCGACGTGGTGCTTGGAGGTCAGATACTTTTTCCAAACAAGCCAATGGAAGCAACGGTTCGAAGAATTCTGTCTTGCACCCCTTTGGGGGCAACTCGGGCACCCTCGACCCCCACAAACGACGGGGGATTTGGGCGGTTCAAGGCACTTCGCGTTGGATTGAGGGAGAATGATTCGATGGTTGAATTCCGTGGGTTCTCGCGCAGGATGCACACATGCCGCCCATCGAGAATGTTTCTCCATCGAGATTCCTGAGTTCCCTTTTCGTCGCGTTATTTGGAATCTCCGGGGCGGTTCGAGCGGCCCCCCCCGGCTCGGACGGCGCGGTGATTCGTGCCATGGAATTGTTGAAAACCCAGTGTGCGCCGTGCCACAACCCAACCAAGAAAAAGGGCGGGCTTGTATTGGTTTCAGCAGAGGGCCTCGAAACGGGAGGGGACAACGGTGCGGTGGTTGTCCGTGGACAGCTCGGCCAGAGTCCGCTGCTCCAGGTGCTTGAGCCGGACGCCGATCCTCATATGCCGCCCAGGAAACAACTGGCGGATGAGGAGATTGCGGTGCTTCGCGCCTGGGTCGAATCCGGTGCGGCCTGGGATGCGGAGGCGTTTGCAGGCGCTGCCAGCGCGCCGGTGATTGATCCCGACTCCCTTCGGTCTCTGCCCGGGTCCTACCACCCGGTGCTGGCTTTGTCGCTTTCCCAGGATGATCGCAGGCTCGCCGTCGGGCGGGGAGCCGGTGTCTTTGTCTACGATTGCACGGCCACCAACCATGTGCTGCTGCATCGATTGGCCGGGCAGGACGACGCGGTTCAATCGGTCGTGTGGAGTCCGGACGGTAAATGGCTCGCGGCGGGCGGATTTCGGCGGATTCGGATCTGGGAGACCGGCGGGAATACGGTTGCCGCGGAGTTGAAAGACCTGGTGGGCCGGGTTCCGGCGCTGGCTTTCAGCCCGGATTCGAGCCTCCTGGTGGCGGCGGATGGTGTTGAGACCCAGAGTGGGGTGATCCGGGTGTGGGATGTCCTGCAGTCGGGTCGGCTCGATCCGCTGGCGCGGTGGACGGCTCACGATGATACGATCCTCGATTTGAAGATTAGTCCGGACGGAACGACGCTCGCATCGGCGGGCGTCGATACGCAGGTGAAACTCTGGAGGATTCCGGGGTTTGAAGCGCTGGGTACTCTCGAAGGGCACAACGGCCATGTGACTTCCCTTGCATTTCACGCCGACGGATCCGTGCTCGTCTCAGGGGGGGCGGATGGCGAAGTGAAGATTTGGGAACTCAAGACGCGTGATCAACGGGAGACGGTGACCGGGCATCCCGGGCCGGTCACGGCCCTGGGTTGGTCCGCGGACGGAAAAAAGATCGTGACGGTGTGTGAAGACGGAATCGTCAGGATCTGTGACGAGGAAAAGAAACGACCGGAACGATCGTTGGGGTCGGCCGGGGACGTGGTTTACGCGCTGGCGCTTTCGAGTGATGGCACCCGGAGTTATGGCGGGTGCCATGACGGCTTGGTCCGCGTGTGGGACAAGGATGGAAAATTACAGGGCCAACTTTCGGGGGAGGAAACCCTTGAGCCTTGAACGGGGGGCAAGTTTCCAGTTGAACCTCGGTTCGGGAGATGGCTTAGTTTTGCGAGTTGCCCAGAGATGCTGATGCCTGTTTCAAAATGGTTGGTTCGCAGCGCGGCTTTGTGCCCGCTGATGATCTTTGTCGGAGCTGAGGATCTTCCCTTGGAGGCCCGGTTCGATGCTTCGGTGCGTCCGTTCGTAGAGAAATATTGTCTGGATTGCCACGGTGGTGAGCGTCCCAAGGCCGATTTCGACATGAGTGGTTACCGCACGATGCGGATGGTGGTGGATGAGTTCGGGCATTGGGAACAGGTGCTCGAAAAACTCGAGACTGCCGAAATGCCTCCGTCCAAAACCAAACTGCAGCCTTCCGACGATTTGCGTGCCCGGATGATCGACTGGATCCGACAGGTGCGGCGTGTGGAGTCCGAGCGGAACGCGGGTGACCCGGGTGCGGTCGCGGTCCGTCGGTTGAGTGTGGCGGAGTATGATTACACCATTCGGGATTTGACCGGGGTTGACATCCGTCCAACCCGGGAGTTCCCGGTCGACCCCGCCAATGAAGCGGGATTCGACAACTCCTCCGAATCGCTGACGATGTCCCCGGCGCTCCTGAAGAAATACATCGAGGCCGCGCGGCGGGTTTCCGAGTTTCTGGTGTTTAAACCGGAGGGCCTCGGGTTCGCCCCCCATCCGGTGGTGGCGGAGACGGACCGGGATCGATACGGGGTGCGCCGCATTATTGAATTTTACGAGCAGCAACCGACCGATTATGCGGATTATTTCCTGGCTGCCTGGAAACTGGCGCATCGGAAGGAGCTGGGGGCGGCGACGGTTTCGGTGGCGGAGACGGCAATCCGGGAAGGGATCAGTCCAAAATACCTGGAGACGATCTGGACGCTGCTGAACGAGCCGGGGGCGGACACGGGCCCGGTGGGTGCGTTGAAGGCACTGTGGCGGGCGTTGCCGGCTCCCGGAAATCAGGGGATGGAACAGGTGCGATTGGGTTGCGAACAAATGCGGGATTTTGTGGTGAGTTTGCGGGGTCGGCTCGTTCCCGAGGTCGCAAACCTCCAGGCACCCCAGGTGCATCCGGGATCGCAGCCCCTGGTGCTCTGGAAAAACCGGCAGTTCGCTGCGAATCGCCGGCGGTATTCGGGTGGAGCGCTTGGGATTGACTGGAGTGCGGAAGCGGAGCTGTTGGGTGATTCGGAAGGGACGAATTCGGGCGACACGGGGAATGAGGAGGATCCGGCGCTTGTTCCTGGTAAAACCTGGCTGACCTCGGGAGGCAGAGCTCCCGGGCGGGCGGGGAGGATTCCATTGGCAAGCCGTCTGCCGATCGCGCGGAAGGGTGGAGTGGGTGGCCCTGCGCCGTATCCGCTGCGAACCCTTTCCATGTCTGCGTTTGAGGCGATGAACGTTCCGGAGGACCCCGGGTTGCGCGAGCGCTATGAGGCGGCTTTCTCAAGGTTTTGCGATGTGTTCCCTGATGCGTTTTATGTTTCCGAGCGTGCCCGGGTCTATCTGGATCCGGAGAAGGAGAAGGGACTGAAAGGGCGTTTGTTGAGCGCAGGGTTTCATAGCATGACCGGTTATTTTCGGGATGACCAGCCGCTGTACGATCTGCTGTTGAACGCCGATGAGAAGAAGCAGCTGGACCGGCTTTGGGAGGAGTTTGAGTTTTTCAGCGCGGTGCCCATGCGCATGCACACGAGTTTCATCTGGTTCGAACGGTCCGATTCCAGGTTCATGATGAGCCCGGAGTTTCATTTCGCGCGATCGGAAGACAAGGACGCCACCTCCGAGGAAAAGATCCGGCAGTTGGCTTCGGTTTATCTGAACAAGGTCCGGGAGAACGGTGCCGGAAAGATTGCCGTTGAGGCGATCGGGGAGCATTTTGAACGGGTCAACCAAAAGGTGCGGCGGGTGGAACGTGAGCATCGCGAGTCCGAAGCCACGCATGTGCAGGCGTTGCAGGGCATCGCCCGGAAGGCATACCGACGTCCGCTGACCAGGGTGGAAGTGGATGAGTTGCTGGAGTTTTACCTCTCCCGGCGGTCGGACGCCGGGCTTGATCACGAGGAGGCGGTTCGGGAGACGGTGGTGAGTATTCTGGTTTCGCCCCATTTTTGTTACCGCGTTGATTTGGCTGGGTTGGGGGATGGCCAGAACGAACCCGCCACGTCCGTGCCGGCAATGGTGGCGTTGCGGGCTTCGGGTGTGGGTGAATCGGGTCGGGTTGGTTCTTCCGGCGCGGGAGCAGCCCGAGCGGAGGGCGTGGAGGTGAGTGCGTTGTCCGATTACGCGTTGGCAAGCCGGTTGAGTTATTTTCTCTGGGCCAGCATGCCGGATGATGCGTTGCTCGCGCGGGCTGCGGCCGGGGATCTGCATCGACCGGAGGTTTTGGTGACGGAGGCGCGGCGCCTGTTGCGGGATGACCGGGCTCGGGGACTGGTCACCGAGTTCGGCGGCAACTGGCTCGATTTTCGGCGCTTTGAAGAACACAACGCGGTCGATCGGGAGAGGTTCCCAGAGTTCGACAACGATCTGAGGCAGGCGATGTTTGAAGAACCGATCCAGTTTCTCCTCAATCTGGTGCGGGATGATCGCCCTGTTCTTGACCTGTTGTTCGGCGATTATACGTTTGTCAATCCGGTGCTTGCCCGCCATTACCAGATTCCTGATTTCGACGATTCCCTCGGAGGCTGGCAGCGCATTGATCAATCGGGCCGGTTTGGTCGTGGTGGGCTTCTGCCCATGGGGGTGTTTCTGACAAAGAACGCGCCGGGCCTGCGCACCAGTCCCGTCAAACGGGGGTACTGGGTGGTGCGTCGCCTGCTCGGCGAACGGATTCCTCCGCCGCCTCCGAATGTGCCCGAGCTGCCGAGCGACGAGGGGAAATTGGGGGGCCTCACCCTGCGCGAGGTCCTGGCCCGGCACCGGGATCATGAGAGCTGTGCCGGATGCCATGAGCGGTTTGATGCCATGGGTCTTGTGTTCGAGGGCTTTGGTCCGGTCGGTGAGCGGCGCACGCTTGATCTGGGAGGGCGTCCGGTCGATACGCGGGCAGCCTTTCCGGATGGAGGCGAAGGGCAGGGGGTGGCTGGCCTGCGGGATTATTTGAGAGAACGGCGATTGGCGGAGTTTCTGGACAATTTATGCCGCAAACTGTTAGCGTACGGCCTTGGTCGCAACCTGATGCTTTCGGATGATCCGGCCATCGAAGAGATGAAAACCAGTCTGGAAAACAATGGGTACCGGTTCAGCGTTCTCGTTGAAAAAATTGTGACGAGCCGACAGTTTTTGAACAAACGCAGTCGCGTTGGGATTGCGGATCCTTCCGCGGATCAATCCTCAAACCTCAGCCCCGGAAAGGGTGTTGCCACACGATGAAAAAAACAAACATCCGATCCCTTCAATCGCAGCAAGTTTCCAGGCGCACGTTTCTGCACGGTGCCGGTGTGGCCATGGCGTTGCCGTGGCTGGAATCGATCCCGGTCTGGGGTGCCCGGTCGGAAACATCGCGGGAGCCGGCTGCTCCACCCAAACGGTTCGCCACGCTTTTCATGGCGTGTGGCATCAACTCGGATCATTGGTGGGCCAAAGGGGCCGGGGAGGATATGGAGCTGGGCAAGAGCCTCGAGCCGATGGCGCCGTTCAAGAGCAAGATGAATTTTGTGAACGGACTGTTCAACCGAAGCGCGGTTGGGGTTGGTATTCACCCGGGGCAGACCGGCAATATTTTGTCCGGAGCGGCTCTTCAGAAGGGGGCTGAACTGCGCGGCGGGATCAGCGTGGACCAGATGTTGGCCAATCACATCGGACAGGACACCGTGCAGCCGAGCATGGTGCTGGGATGCGAGCAACCGATTACCGGATACCATGAGACGAATTTTTCGATGGCCTACAGTTCCTACATCTCCTGGCAGAGCGCCACTTCCCCCGTGCCCATGGAGGTCTATCCGTCGCTGGCATTCGACAGTTTGTTTGAAAACCGCGGGAACATGCGCAATCAGAGCATCCTCGACCGGGTCCAGGAGCAGGCCTCGAGCCTGAGCCGCAGGGTCAGTTCCGGGGACAAGGCGAAGCTGGACGAATATTTAACGAGCGTGCGCGAGGTTGAGAAACGCATCGACTCGATGCGGCGGGCTCAGGAAAAGGCGCGGGAACGTTCTGTCGATCGAAGCCAGCCGCTTGCGACGATGGAACGTCCGGACAACGGTTTGCCGGAGGATATCCGCGATCATATGCGCCTCATGTGTGACATCCTTGCGCTGGCGTTTCAAACGGACAAAACCCGGGTCGCCACGTTGTTGCTCTGCCGCGACATTTCCGGTTTGTTCTACCCATTCCTGGATGTGCGTTCGTCGCATCATCCCGCCTCGCACAGCGATCAGTCCGATGCGTACGAGCGGATTTCACGGTATTACTGCAGTCAGTTGGCCTACCTGGCCGGACGTCTGGACGCGATGCGCGAAGGCGAGGGGACGGTGCTGGACAACAGTTGTCTCATGTTCATCTCCAACATGTGGTCCGGCAGCAAACACGATTCCACCAAGCTGCCACTTCTTCTCGCAGGCGGATTGGGTGGCGAGCTTGAGACGGGACGTGTGCTGGATTATTCGGACAAGGGCGATGAAAACCGCAAGCTCTGCAGTCTTTACCTCTCCATCATGGACCGAATGGGAGTCTCTCTCGATCGGTTTGGAGACGCCGACACCCGGTTGGCAGGAATCTGATCCGGCGGACTGGACTAGGATGTCCTGATGACGGGTGCGTCCAAAGCGGCGTGCGCACCTTTTCTGGTTGCTCCGGAGCAAGCCCGTGCTCAGCGGATGCGAAGGAGAGCGGTGGCTGCGGCGGGGGCATCGGCTCGTTCGGCGAGGGATTGCAGGATCGACGCCGCACAGCGGGTGACCGTGCCTTGAAATACTTCCTGGTCGTTGGCGATGACGGCGACCGGTTCGTCCAGATTGAGCAGGCGGTCCGAAAGTCGAAGCTGCAGGATTGCTGGCAAGTCTCCCTGGAGTCGAATGGTTTGGCCGGACACGGTGGCCACGATGTTCGCGCGTTCCTGGATGTCTGTTCCCTCAGGGACCTCAAGCCAGTAGAACCGGCGGTGTACCACGTCATCCTGTTGCCATACGATTTTCTTGGGCCACGGCCTGCGTTCGAACCTGGTCATCCAAGGCAGAGCTTCGGCGTCCCTGCCGTTCATCCAGTGGCTCAATCCCTCGTAAATTCTCGAAAAATGCGTGTAGCCGCCGGGATCGTTTTTTTCGAGGAGGTCGAGCTCCGATGCCCGTTCCGCCGCGATGCGGTTCCTGTTGTACGCGGAATCGTTGCCGCCCATGAAGAGGGCGAACGGAAGGTTGCGCAGACCAAGCAGGGAAGCTTCGTTGGGGTGACCGGCCATCATGGCGGCGGCGGCAAATCGATCCGCCATGCGGGGGGCGAGTTGCCAGACGCCGTCGCCTCCGGCGGAGTAACCCATCAGGTAAACTTTGTTTGGGTTGACTCCACGGCGGGCCACATAGGTCTCGATGAGATCCTGAAAAAGCGGGTCGATGTGGGCTTCGTGCCAGAGGTTCCAGGTGTCGGTGGGCGCACGCGGCGCGACATAGATGCCTTCCGCCGGTTCATACAACCGAATCTGGTTTTTCCATTGGCGATCGTTGACCTCGGTCGGTGCGTTGCCTCCGCCGTGCATTGAAATCCAGAGGCTGGCTCCATCGGCCGGAGGTTCTCCGAAACTCTTCTCCAACCAGCGGAGCGTTCGATCGCCGCGCGTGATGGCAAGGTCCTCGAGGGCGCGCGCGCGTTCTGTGGCGACCTGATCCAACTGGTCCGTTGCCAGAAGTTTGAGCGCACGTTCCGCTTCGCTGCGTGTGAGCGGGGCGCTCAGGGCGGGTGCGTCCCCGGGGCGTTCGCCGACCGGCAGCGTGAGCCATTCCAGGATGGCGTCAATTGCCGCGGAGGCCAATTCCAGATCGTTCCAGACCGCGTCGATGGTTGGGTCTCCGGCTGCCAGGGGTCCAAAGGGCATTTCGCGGATGTCTTCGCCGATGGTGAACCGGAGCCAGCCCTGGGTTCCGGGTTTGAGTTGGAACCGGGGCATGTCGTTCAGATCGGCCGTGCCGGCCTTGGTATCCGCCAGCGCGCAGGTGCGACGCACGCCGTCGAGCACGCAGACCTTCGCGGCGAGGCGGTTGCCGCCGGATTTGTCCCAGAGTCGGACTCCGAGGCTCGCCATGGGGCCTTCGGCCTGGGCGGATTTGGCGTATCGGGCGGTGACATTGACGGCGGCCACGGAATCGTTTTTTCGAGCCCAGACCATGGGGAAACTAAGTCCGTCCCGTTTCCAGCTGGTGGCGTAGATGGCGTGGCGGGGTTGATCGGCTTTGGCCTGGGCCGCATCTCCCGTGAACCAGCCTCGGTTCAGCCCTGCTGGATCGAATTCATCGGCTCCCGTAAAGTGCCAGTCGCCGTCCCAGATCTCCACCCAGGTGTGGTTGCCGCGTTCATTGGCCCACAGGGGAGTGCCCACGGCCCTGGCGGGAATGCCGACTGCGCGGCAGGCGTTCACCAAAATGATCGAGAGTCCGGTGCACGTTGCTTTGCCGAGCTCGACCGATTCCTTGAGGCTCTGGTTGGGGCGTTTGCGACCGGTGTTGTAGTGCACCTTGACGAGGTTGAAAATCTGACGGTTGAGCGCCTGGGCGGCTTCGGAGGCGGTGCGGGCTTCCTTGACCAGATCCCGTTCCCGGGCCAGGAGGTCGGCCCGCCACGGATCGCGGGTTTCATCGAAGACCGCATAGGGCAGGACGTCGTTGAGGAAAACGGCCTCGGGTACCTGTGCGGCCCAGGGAAATTCGCTTCGTGCCTGGAAGGCAAGGTTGAGGTTCTCCGTCAGAAACGCCGCCGAAAGCGTCTCCCGATCCCGGTCCGGCATGTTTTCGATCAGAAATTGCGCGGCGCGTTCTCCCTGTTCTCCGTGTTGTTTCGTTGCCGAAGCCAGGAATTCATCAAGGGGCGCACCCAGAGTTTGAGCAACCAGCCAGCAGCACAGGATCAACCATTTCATGGGCCGAGCGTGTCGGAAAATCCCCTGAAGGTCAAAGGTCTTCCCTCAGTCAGTGCAGGCGGGATGCCGGCTGCCCTCCCGAGTCGCCCCGGAACGGAAGAGCCCAGGGTTGCTCGTGCCTGGCAACCCTGGGCTTTGATCTGGAATCCATCTGGGATTCCCCTGAGTCATTACCGCCTGGCGGTATGTCTTTCCGCACCCGGATGGCGCGGCACGCGCCACTATGGCAGGAAGACAATCACACAGGAGTCGTCCGCGCCAAACCGGGCCGTGCCGGCGCTGTAATGGGTCGCGTCTTTGTCAACGTCGTGCTCGAATTCGAACACCAGCGTCTTCGTCTTGCCTTTTTCGATTCTCCGCGTGTTTGTATCGGTGTTGAACGCGTCGAAGTCCGTAATGTTGAAATCAATCGGCGAATCAACCGCTGGAGCCTTCCACACGTCATGATTCAGACTGATTTTCTTGAGCCCCCCATTGGCTGACGGCCAAGCCAGCGTCACCTCGCTCAGGAAGACGTCTTGCGTGCCCGCGTTCTTGATTGGCAGTTGAACTTTGTTCTTATCAAACTTGAGCGCGCCTACCGCCAGGTTACAGACCTGGGCCGAGGGAGGAGTGCCGAAGCAAACCTCTTCCAGATCATACGCCTCAACAACCGTCCCGTCTTCGGCAGTTCCGATTGCATTCCCCGTGTTGATCACGCAAGTCTGGCAGGGTGACGGAGTGACCAGGTTGCCGCCGATCTTTGGTGGCGAATTATGAACGGCGGGAACTGTCACGCCACCATATCCGTTGGCCCCAAAGGCGTTCTGGCTCACCACAACGGTGTAGCGGTTGAAGTAATCCCAACCCGCCGGAACCGAGACGCCCGAGAGGGGAGATGTTTCGGGAGGCGAGTTCACCAGGTAGCCGGAGACAAACGGCGATCCAGCATTGCCGACGCCGTTCAGGTTGTCGCTGAGCGAAGTGGTGGCGAGCAGCACGTCCGCGGCATTGCCCACGAACATCTTGCCGTCGCCGCCCTTCACACCCAGGCAACCGTAACCCGAGAGAAACGCTCCGGATGCGGTGATGTAATCACAAGTGAAGTCCAATACCACATTTCCCAGGCCGTCTCTGAAGACGAACTCGGCCTTGTCACTGCCGACGAGGTCGTTGAAATTGTGGCGGTGCTCTGTCCAACCCGTTGCCGCCGTCGCTCCTGTGCCGTAGCGGTTGTCGTTGACGTTGGCCTGGACATAAGTGACCTGAATCGCCGCACCGAGATCCGTTACATGGAGGGTGCCGACGAGAATATTCTGGTTGTTGATCACCTGGCAAAACTGCTGTGGAAGAGGAGGCGTCGTGTAGGTGAAAATCTGCGAGGTGCCTGGAGCCAAACTGGTGACGGTTCCCACCAGGATGTCGTCACCCGGGTCGTTCGGCGTGCCATTGTCGTCCACGGCAACGATGTTGTTGATGGTGACACCACCGGTGTTCTTCACTTCGTAAGTGTAGGTGACCTGTCCGCCCGGCAACACGAAGCTCGGGGCCGCGGACTTCAGCAGCTCCATTTTCGGGGGGCGCACGATGTAGCCGCAATCGACGTTCAGGTTGATGGGGTTGTTTAGCGTGAGCTCCACGCAGACGCCACACGAGCTGCCGTCCGGGCAGTCACACTTGCTGTCCGTCTGGTTGCTGTATGGGGGATTGTTACTGTCCACGCATCCGGAATGGGCCACGGTGTGGGCGTATCCTTCGGGGGTGTGAAAGCTCACGGTGTAGGTGCCGGCGCACAGATCGGTGAAGAGGTAGTGACCGGTGCTGTCCGTCGTCGTCGTCCCGATCAGCGTGCCACCGACACCGCAGGCAGCATACAGATCGACCTGCACATTCGGAATGCCCGGTTCGCCAGGGTCCTGGCAGCCATCCCCATTGAGGTCATTCCAGACAAAGTCACCGATCTGGCCGGTGCAGCAAACGCATGGCACCTCAAGCATGATCAGCTGTGCTGTGGGTTGTCCGTCCACTGTGCCGAGGCTGGGCATGACGAATAGGACACCAACCAAGCCGTCGCATGGAAGCGTCCACGAACCAGCATTGGCGTTGGCGTCCGCCACAATCGCGTCGACCTCGATTTGATTGACTGGCGGAAAGCGATGGTTCGGGTCGCTTGGATCATCGACCGGTGCCGGTCCTCCGACCAGGGTCGAAATGGCGACCTGGACGTTCCACCAATAGTATCCGTATCCGGCTTTATGATTGATGATGTAGTTGATCTTGTGCCAGGTGTCCAGAGTGACGATGGGTGGCGGACCAACAGGGGGGATGCCTCCATGATTGGGCAGGTTCGCAAGCGCAGTCTCATCGCATGTCGAAATAAGGGTGCCCGAATAGGGTGTGCCTGGAATGGTTTTGAAGTCTGCGGGAAGAAAGTAACTTTGGTCGACACACCAGGAGGCGGCCTAACGCAACCGTTTCTTAATCTGCGTCATTCCGAAACCAGCAATGAGCAGCATCAGAGCGGTGCTACCAACCTCGGGGACCGTCGGAATTCCCCCCCCCGCTCGCCAAAGCGGTGTTGGTGAACAGTGTCAGGAGCAGTCCGGTTAAGACAGCAAGTGTGAGGCTTTTCATAGGGTACGTATTTTTTATTTTTCCACCCGGCTCCCTTCTTCCTGGCTTGGGAATCTTTGTTATGAGGTCGCCGCGGTCGGAGGAAATCAGCTTCTGCAAACCTCATGCCAGGCGATATCTGCCGGGTCGGGTGGCGAACCACATCTCGCAATGATTGAAAGACTTACATCTTGAAAATAAAAGTTTGGCAACGGTCTTGATGGCATCGATCGGTCCCGCGAGGTGTAAGGTTTACCGACGGTATTTCGGCGTGTGCATCTGCCATCCACCACCACGTGTGTCCAAGGTGTTTATATTAAACAGTTAGCCAATCGAAGCGCTTCCTCAGGCGGGAGTGTAAACTTTGATGGAAGCTCCAGTTGGCTTTGACGGCGAGAATCTGGCTGCAGCCAATGAAAATGGACTGCGTGCTTGGAGAACCTGCTGGGGCTGTGTGTCAGCTCAGCCAGACCCCGGGGGGCGACTCGATTGCGTCCGGAAAGCCAATGTCAGGCGGACAACGCATCGCCCAGCGCCTCGCGCCATTTCTCAAACGCCGATGCACGATCGATGCGCTTCAGATAGGCGTGGTCGATTTCCGGCAATGCCGACCCGGTGTGCGAAGCGCCCGCGTTCTGGACCAGAACGTTGGCGGCGTGAACCGCCGTCAGGGGGGTAAACCCGCCGGTTTCGCTCTCGTTCGGGGCATGGTGGAAAGCCACCGCCTCCACGAGTGGGGCAGGAAGGCCCCACAAGCCCAGGATACACCCTCCGACTTCGGCATGGTCAAATCCAAAGGCAGCCCGTTCTTCGATCCGCCGCTCGACGTGCTTAGCCTGGGCCCTTCTGCGAATTTCGCGGCACTCCTCCGGATAGTTGACTGCCAAAACAATTTGACCGACATCGTGGAGGAGCCCAGCGGTGGTTGCGTGCTCGATCGTGATGCGGCCGGCCCGTTCAGACTTGGCGATCAGCTTGGCCGCCAGAGCGGTACGGGTGCTGTGCGTCCAGAGTTCCTCAAGAGGAAAGCCGCACAGTCTGCCGGGCTCGAATTGCCTGAAGATTCCGATGGCCAGTACCAAGTACTTGATCGTTTCGGTGCCGAGGAAACCAATAACGTCGCGCACGTTGGAGGTTGCCTGCGGTAGTCCAAAATAGGCGGAGTTGACGAGCTTGAGAATCTGCGTCGTCATCCCGATGTCCTCCGAAATCGTTCGTGACACGTCATCCACATGCGCGTCCAGCGACTGCAGTTGTGTCATCAGCTCCCGATAGAGCTTGGGCAAACTCGGAATCTGCTCCATCTTCGAGATCCTCTCCAGAATATCCACGGTGGAGAGCCGGGGGCCGTTGGCGACCACGTCGCTGATCGTGGCGATGAGAATCTCCACCGAACAGGGGTAGATCAGGCAGCGATCCGCAACTTCCGCAGCATTCGGCATCAATCGCAACTGGGCTTCGCTCGAATAGATGATGCGAGCCGTGAAAGGATGTCTCTCGCGCACGATCTTGAGGAATTCGATCCCGTCTGATCCCGGGAGCTGCAGATCGGACACCGTCACATCGAACTGCTCGCTGGCCATCCGTTCCAAAGCTTCCGCCGCATTCGCGGCAAAATGCGTCTGCCAATTCTCCCAGGTCGAGGAGATAGGACCCGCCGGAGGCCGAACGATCAACGGATCCTTGCCGACGAAGAGAATGGAGAGTTTTCTTTGGATACTCATGGTGAGGCAACCACGCTACGATGGAGCGCTGCCATGAACCCATTCGATCGCGCGGCGCATAACGTCGCGAGCGTTGATGAGTAATAACTTGCGCTTGATGTTCTCCCGGTGGGTGTCAACAGTCTTGGAACTCAGTCGGATCCGGGTGCCGATTTCCCTTGTGCTGAGGCCTTCGCCCAGCAGCCTGAAAATCTCCAGCTCGCGATTGGTCAGTCTGGCAATTTCGGCGGTCGATGATCTCCTGGGTACCAGAAAGGTCTGGAACACTTCGAGTGCCACCTCCTTGCCGACATAAATGTTTCCTCGCAACACCGCGCGAATGGCTGCGAGGACTTCTTTGATGCCTTGTGATTTTACAACGTATCCGCGGGCACCGGCGCGGAAGGCCCGCTCAGCGTATAGTTTCTCATCGCGTTGAGTGAAGACAATGATGAACAAATCGGGATGCTGGGCTTTGAGTGCCTCGATCAGATCGAGCCCGTCCCCGGCCCCCAGGCGCAGATCCAACAACACCAGATCGGGTTTGCCCCGATCCATAGCCGCCAGGGCAGCCAGAGATGTGTCGGCCTGTCCGCAGCAGATGAGATCGTTCTGTTCGTTGATCAAACGAATCAAGGTATTCCGCAATACCGAATGATCGTCCACGACCAGGATCTGAGCCTTCCGGGACGGCGCGGATTCCAAGGGCGTGACGTCCGTTGTTTCAGGTGCGTCGGAGGAAAGCGGTTCGAGGGAAACAATTTCTTCAAATCCCGAAGGAATCCTGCCAGTGGAGTGCGATGAATTCATTCCAAGATTTTCGGCCATGCACCTTGATTGACGGCAATTATCGTTTCTTGTGGCGGCTCTATCGCGATTACGGAAAAACCTTAACATGCTTCGAGAGTCACTGCATACCCCCTACAACTAGGGGGGCGAGAGCCTGCAAATCGCTTCCCATGAACCGAGCTGCCTGTTCTGGGTCTGGTCATCGACTCATCCCATCCCTCTGCATTCCAAGCAAACGGTTCCATGCCGAAACTTGCGGAGTGGACTCGCCTGATCATGGCCGGCGTTTTGAAAGCCGCGTCCGTCGACATCGTGGGTGGTTAGGAACCGCGCGTTCGGACAACGGATGATGAAGAGTTTGATTTGGCAGCTCGCCTCTTCCTCTCAGCTCGATCCTGCCTCTGCTGCCCTTCGCTTCATCCTTGGTAGATTCACGCTCGAGATATCAGGAGGCCCCGTATGAAGGCTTGATTTGAGGAGACCTGATGGTGGTGGCACCTCAGAAATGAGAATGGCACCCCACTAGCTATCTCGCCCAGTGCAACGAAACTTTTTAAAGACTCAAGATATGAAGATACGGAAGAATTCAGCGGTGATAGTTTTCCTGTGTGCCATGGTGAGTGTGTTCGGACCTGCATGCTTGCAGGCGGTGCCCCTGGCCGATGCCGGTCCTGATGTTGTCAATGGCCCCGACGTTCCGGTTATTCTGGACGGCAGCAATTCCACCGGCGACGGCGGGTCGCTAACCTACTTGTGGGAGCAAATCAACGGAGACCCGGTCGAACTGATCGGTCAAGACCGCGCAATAGCGATGGTGCTACCCACTGCCAAAACGGGGTCCCGAACCTTCCGGTTGACCGTTTCCAACGGAAGCGCCACCGCTGCGGACACTGTTACGATCGGGGTCGTGAAGGGACCCGGCAGGATCCTATACGTCGATAACCAGCTGGTTTCCGATTGCCTGAACAACAATTACTCGATCGCGAATCGCGACGGGTCCGGTTCCGATGGCAACGCGTATACAAACCTGCAGCGAGCGGCGGATAATGTTCTGCCCGGAGACACGGTGTATGTGCGCGCAGGCAACTACCCGAATACGTTTATATCCAACAAAGTTTATCTTGAGGTCACGGTCTCGCGGTCGGGAACCGCGCAGCAGCCGATTCGATTTCAGAATTTTAATGGTGAAAAAGTCGTTTTAAGCGGTTTTGGATTCCAGGATGCAGACCTGAATGGAGATGGTCTGGCCGATGGCCCGACTCATCCCAAGAAGCGTGAAACCCTGTTTAAGGTTTCCGGCGATTACATCCAGGTGGTCGGCCTCGAATTCACGAATTCCCAGCAGAATGGACTGACGGTGCAGGGGAGCTTCTGCTACGTGGCGGAATGCGTTTCCCACGACAACTGGGGCGCGAATGCCTCTCTGGAAAGTACGAGTTCAGCGACGCTGAGGGGCAACGTGTTTCGATATCTGGAGTGCTACAAGTCCAGGCACAATCCGGGGTTCGGCATGTTTATGAACTCGAGGTCACCGGGGCTGGTCAGGGAGACCGCGATTGTGGATTGCCTCCTGTACAACAACGGATACCAGCCCGATGGGCAAATCGTCCTCGTTGCCGCAGGGGACACAGCAGGAGGTGGAAATTCCGATGGATTTGTCCTGAGCAAGTTGTTCGCCGAGGGGACGGATCCAGCGGTGGAAAACTATGCTCCAAACAACTTCCTCATCCGAAACATCGTGTATCACAATGCGGACGATGGGATAGATGTGTCGTTTAAGGATTCGCTGCTGGAAGATAACATGTCGATTGCGAATGGACCCAGGGGACGCAATGGATTCAAGGTTTTCCGTCCGGTCAATGGACTGGTGTTTCGAGGGAATGTCGCTTACGAAAATCAGGAACGTGGATTCGAGCTTCGCGAAGGAACGGATGGTGCGGTGACCTGGATCAACAACACGGCAGTTCGAAACGCCACCTTTGGGGTTTATGGTCTCACAGCCGCCTCCGATGTGCGCAACAACCTTTGTGCATTCAACGGGTTTTCCGGGGAGCTGGCTGCGCCGACAGGGCCGGTTGGGAACAATTGGGCGAGCGACGGAAGGAACGTGGATCCGCAATTCAGCGGGGATCCTGAGTTGGGGAATGACAGCCTGAGGCTCGACATGGGATTTCCCCCGGAGTTGAGCGTGCTTCTTAAATGGGAGTTCGTCGCTTCTCAGATTCGGCAGGCCCTTTCGCCAAAGGCTGGCAGCGGACTCATCGACAATGGGCAGATCATCCCCGGGTACCATTGTCCGAGGGCGGACGACGATCCGGTGTCGCCAATGCCGAAAAATGCACCAGGGCGCCATTGGTATGGGATAGCCCCGGATATCGG
>JAIPJX010000145.1 GCA_021733945.1 Verrucomicrobiota bacterium
CGCGGAGATTGCCCGGAACGCAGGCGAAGCAGCCGCGGGCAGCACGGAGATTGCACGCAATATCACCAAGGTGTCACTGGCCGCGCAGAGCACCACGGAAGGTGCTTCCAATACCCTGGCCGCATCTTCGGAGCTGGCAAAGCTGGCGGCGGAACTGAAGCAGGTGGTGGAAAGCGCCAAGCTCGACTAAACGACAGGCACCATCGGGCTGCAGGTTGAGCCGCGAAGGAATCCAACAACACCAGCCTGGAGCGGAACTCCGGGCTGGTGTTTGTTTCATAAGGCTCGGCGGGTGGCCGTTCGCTTCGGGGATTGCAGGGCAGGCTCGGTGGCCGGGTCCGTCCGGGCTCGGCGTCTGAAAAAAAGGGGGAGCGGGATAAGATCCGCGCGCGGGCGGTTCGCGCCGCCTCCTTCGGTTCTGAACGGAATGGCTGTGGGGCTCACCGACCGTGCCCCTGGAACAAGCCGAACTTTGTTGCTGGAAGGCCGGGAACCATTTAAAAACGATTATGTCTGCAGAAACTTTGGATTTGGATGAGGGCTCCCTAAGCCCGGATCAGCTCTCCACCGGCACCCTGATGCGCGAGCTCGGTCTGCAGCGTCGCCCGTCATGGGTTTTGCGCAAGCTGATGAATTCGCTGGAACAACGCCGCCAGGCCAAGGGGTTGGGTTGGTCCCGCACTTGGAACAAGCGCGGTCTGAATGTATTCCGGACGCATGTCCACGAGATTGCGGCGGACGCCGACTATTTTATTCCGCTGCAGCCTCTCATGGATCGGTTTCTTCCCAAGGCACCCGATCTCTATCGCGAGTTTGCCCATGAGTTGCTGGCCGATCCCAAGCGGATGGCGTTCACGTTTTATCACAACCATGATTCCGGGGACGCCCAGTTCGAGGGGTTGACGGTTTCCATGGGGCGACGCGTGCCGGATGACGCAAGCAAGCGGGACCGGTTGGATGTGATCCTGGAAGATCGCCGGACGGATGGCGAGGTGGACGGGACGGTGGATCGGCTGAGAATCTACCTCTGCCCCTGGGCGCAGTATCGCAACGAGAAAGCGCATTTCCTGTATGAAACCAGCGAATTGACGGGTGATGAGCTCGACGTGACACAGGCACTTTATAAACATTGCGTGGAGAAATACCATCAATGGAAGGACGCTGAAACCCGGCAATGGAACCATTGGTCGGCCCGGTACATCGATTATTTTGGGCCCCGAAGTTTTATTCCGGTCGGCACGTCGTTCTCCTGAATCGTGTCTTCCGTTTGGAATTCTGGCGGGGTCCTTCGCGGGTTGTTTCCGATTCGCCTGCTCCCATGAAGGCCCCGGGCATCAAAAGGGCTTTGCATCTGGGCCTGCTGTCGAAAGACTTTGCGCAGCTCCGGTTGTCTGGAAAAGCGGAGGGCCGGTCTCTGGATCGCATTGTCGATCGTCTGGGCCGAATGCATGGATTGCCCCAAAAGATCGGGCAGATCCTTTCGTTTCGGGAGTTGACCGAGGATGCCGGACGGTTCACCCGTCTGACGGAGGATGTTTCGGGCCTCGGACCTGAAGAGGCCCTTGCTGAGATGGCCCGGCAGATCGCGGCCTGCGAATCGGAGAATGGCGATGCGGGACAGCCTTCGGGCGAGGGCGGGCAGGGCTGTTTGGATCGGCATTTTCGGAGTGTTGACGGAACGGGAATCGCCGCTTCAATGGGCCAGGTGCACCGGTGTGTCCTCCGGTCCGGGGAAGCGGTGGCGGTCAAGGTCCAATACCCGGATGTGGCCGATCAACTTGAAGCGGATCTCAAGGCGTTGGGATGGTTGAGTGCGCCATTGGGCGATCTGCGTCGCGGATTTGATCTTCAGGGCTACCGGAGGGAATTGGGCCGGATGCTGCGGAGCGAGCTGGATTACCGACGGGAAGCGGTGTGGTTGGGCAGGTTCGCGCGATGGGCGGAGTCCTGGGCGGACATCGAGATTCCACGCGTGTTCCCGGAACTCAGCGGCAGGCGGGTCCTGACGATGAGCTGGGTTGAGGGGGAGCGTTTTTCGAGCGTCAGCGGGTGGGCCGAATCGGAACGGCGGGATGTGGCGCGCACGATGATCGGTTTCTTCGTGGAATGCTGTTTTGGGCACCGTTGTTTTCATGCGGATCCGCACTCGGGGAACTACCGGTTTCGGCGGGAGAACGGAAAGGTGACGGTTGGTTTGTTGGATTTCGGTTGTGTGAAGGAGTTGGAGCCCCCGTTCGTCGAAGGTTTTCTTGGGCTGATTGCAGATTTGCGGGACGGGACGCTGGAAGACGGGGCTGCCTGGAAATGGCATGCGCAGATGGGTTTTGTGATGGAAGCACTCGCCCCGATTCGCTCCAAACTCCCGGCGTTGAGTCGGGTGCTGCTCGAACCCTTCGCCTGCCAGGGTGAGTTCGACCTCAACCAATGGAACCTCGGACCGCGGATGGCGGAGCTCCTCGGAGAACATCGGCAGAACTATCGGATTGCGGGGCCACCCGAAGCCATCTATTTGGTGCGTGCCATCCAGGGCTTGATCCAGTATCTGAAGGCGTTGAAGGTGCCTGTTTCGTGGAGTGCCCCTCTGGAGGCGCTCCTGCCCGGGGCGCGGCGGGTTCCGGTGTCAGCGGCGCCGGTCCCACTCGAAAAGTCTGTTATGAAATCAGAATGTTTGCGGATTCGGGTCACTGAAAACGGTGCCCTGCGGGTTGATCTGACCTTCGGTGCCGGGGCGGTGGACAACCTGCCCGATCTGGTGCCTCAGCATCTGCATCCCCTCCTGAAAGAACAGTCGATAATCCTTGAGGAAATAGTTGCACGGGCCCAACTGTCTGATTACGCTCCAGCCCGGTTGTTCTCACTGGATGACGGCTCAAAATGCGTGGCTGTGTGGTTGGAATAATCAGGCTCTCGGATACGAGGGTGACTCTTCGGGAACGAAATCATGAGAATCCTGGTCATTGACGACTCGAGAACGGTCCGGCGCCTGCTGGTTTCCTATCTGAAAGACCTTTCGATCGACTCCGCCGAAGCGGGCGACGGCAGGGAAGCTTTGGAGAAAGTGGAGAACGAAGGGCCGCTAGAAGCCTGCCTGGTTGATTGGGACATGCCCGTGATGAACGGGCTTGATTTTGTGAAGGCTGTTCGGGCCAAACCGGAACTGGCTGGCATGAAGTTGATGATGGTAACGGCCCAGACGAGTTTTAACAGTGTGGCAGAGGCCCTGGCGGCCGGGGCCGACGATTACTTAATGAAACCGTTAACCCGACAGATGCTGGAGGAGAAGCTCAGATTGCTCGGTCTCATCGATTGAGATGACCGACGAGTTAGGTTTCTGAAGTAGTATTATGGCGAAAATTCGAGTTTTGGTGGTCGATGACAGCGTTGTCGCCCGCCGGGTCATCTCTGGAATCATTTCCACCCATCCCGGTTGTGAAGTGGTTGGTGCGGCCGCCAACGGGAGCATCGCCCTTCAAAAAATCCCCCAGGTCAATCCGGATCTCATCACCATGGACCTGGAGATGCCGGGCATGGACGGGGTGCAGACCGTTGCGGAGATCCGCAAGACCTACAAGGATATTCCGATTATCATGGTGAGCAGCCTGACCGAAGCGGGTGCCGCGGTTACGTTGCGTGCATTGTCCGCCGGAGCTTCGGATTATGTTACCAAAGCCAGTAACCCTCTCCAAGGCGAGGATGCGACCCGGGCGCTGACGGATCAGTTGCTTCCCAAGATCGATCTGCTGTGCAAGAAAGCGTTGGCGGGATGCACGTCGACCTCGGTGAAACCGGCTGCACCGGCTGCACCGGCTGCCAAGGGTGCGCCGGTGATGGCCCCAAGGATGTCGATGAAGAAGGCGAGGATCGAACTGGTGGCCATCGGTGTTTCGACCGGGGGGCCCAACGCTCTGGCGGAGGTGTTTTCAAATGTCCTGCAGCCGGTGAACGTGCCGATCGTGATTGTGCAGCATATGCCGCCGATGTTCACCAAGACCCTGGCCGTGCGTCTGGATGCGTTGAATGGCCCCGTTCGTTTTCATGAAGGCGAAGAAGGGATGGAACTCCAAAACGGCCACGCGTACATCGCTCCCGGCGGCAAACACATGGACATCCGGCGGGAAGGACTCCGGATGGTCATTCGGTTGCACGAGGGACCGCCCGAGAATTCGTGTCGGCCGGCGGTGGATGTCACGTTCCGGAGTGTTGTGTCGCTCTATGGGGCATCGATTCTGGCGGTGATTTTGACCGGCATGGGGCAGGATGGCTTGAGGGGCTGCGAATTGATTGCCGAGGCCGGAGGCCGCGTCCTGGCGCAGGATGAAGCCAGTTCGGTTGTGTGGGGAATGCCCGGATTCGTAGCACGGGCTGGATTGGCGAATGAGGTCCTGCCTCTGAGCCAGATTGGTGGAAGAATTGTGCAGATCGTGGCGGTCAGCCACCTGGCACATGGAAGCTAGGGATGGGAATCACCGCCTCTGATTTCGACTATGTGTGCCGCGTCGTTCGCGACGGTGCCGCTATTTCGATGGAAACCGGCAAGGAATACCTTGTTGAGATGCGGATGGCCGGGTTGGCTCGGCGGCTGAAGATGGGCTCGGCAACCGAGGTGATCGAAAAGCTGCGATCCAATTCGGACCCGAAAATTCGGGGCTTGGTGATCGAAGCGATGACCACGAACGAGACTTCGTTTTTCAGGGATTCCCATCCGTTCGAAGCGCTTCGCAAGCTGATCCTCCCGGAACTGATCAAGGGCCGTTCGGCAGACCGTCGGCTCTCCATCTGGTGCGCGGCCTGTTCGTCCGGCCAGGAGCCGTATTCGATCGCGATGATCGTCAGGGATCATTTTCCCGAGTTGTTGAACTGGCAGTTCAAGATTCTCGCCACTGATTTGTCGGAAGCCATCCTTGCCCAGGCCCGCTCGGGCCGGTTCAGTCAGCTTGAGGTCAATCGCGGCCTTCCTGCGCCGCTCCTGGTAAAACATTTCCGAGCAGACGGATCGGAATGGGTGATTCAGGAGCCCATTCGCAAAATGATTGATTTTCAGATCCTGAACTTGATCGATCCCTGGCCTTCGATGCCTCCGATGGACCTTGTGTTTATCCGGAACGTCATGATTTATTTCCCACAGGAAACCAAGAAAATGATTCTCGGCCGGATTTCCAGGGTCCTGCGACCCACCGGCTTTCTTTTTCTCGGAGCAGCGGAAACCACTTTGAATCTGGATAATTCTTACGAGAGGGTTCCCTTCGACAAAACCGTCTGTTATCGTGCCGGCAGCGTTTAAACGCGACGGCCAAAACCTGACAAACAACTGAATTAACGTGGCTGATATTAAAAGTGTCAAATTGAGCGGCCTGATGATTGGCTCGATCACAAATGTATTCGAGACCATGCTCTCGATCGATCTCACCCAGGTGGCCGGTCCATACGAACCGGTGGACGGGCAGGGGGAGATGGTGATCGGCAGCGTCGGTTTCGCCGGAACCACCAAGGGCGCGGTCTACATCCATTTCCAGGAAGAGTTCGCGACGATTGTGGCGGGCACCATGCTTGGCATGGAACCCGACGAGTTTGGAGTCGAGGAGGTCGATGATGTGATCGGCGAATTGAGCAATATGGTGGGCGGGAACATCAAGTCGAGCTTGTGTGACTCTGGAATGACTTGTAGCCTGTCCGTGCCCAGTGTGACCCGGGGACACGAGGTGGCCATCAATCCCCGCGAGGTGACCGATGGAATCGTCAAAGAATGTGTGTTCAAGAGTGGTCAACACAGCGTTCGGCTGGTGGTGGCTTTGATGCCCGGAGACTAGGCTTCCGGAACGGTGTGATTTTGGAAATGAGAGTTGGCTGCGAATTATGAGTGAATCGGATGAATTGGTAAAGAAATACGACCTGGAACCCACGCCGATGAGCGTGGCCAAGCTTGGGGAGTTGGTTTCGAAACGGGATCGGTCCATCGATGAAATCATCAATGTGATTTCGTCCGACATCGCTTTGAAGTCCAGGCTGCTTCGCGCCGCCAATCCTTCGGATGGTCATCTCAAGATCGATTCCGTGCAGGAGGCCGTGCTTCGCACCGGTGTTGGTTGTGTGCTTGTGCTCGCGATGAGCGATCCGTTGATCAAGGCCCTGACGCGCACGTTCATGACCATGGCGAGTGTGAAACTGGTTCCCATCAACCCTTCGACCGTTGGTTCCATGGACGAAACGATCTACCTGGGTTCCGCCAAATTTGACGGCAAGGCACGGGGAACGGTCTACATTCGAATTCGGGAATCGTTCGCCTTTGAGATTGCGTCCAAGATTTTGGAGCTGGAGTCACCGGAGGAGATCGCCGAGAGCGCCGCAGACGTTTTGAGTGAGTTGGTGAACATGGTGGTCGGCAGTTTCAAGTCCAATCTATGCGATGCCGGATTGAGCTGCAGCCTGTCCCTGCCCACCGTGGAGCGTGTCCAGGAGTTTCAGGCGCCGCCTTCCTCCGGAGGACGGCATCAGGTCTTTGCTTTTAAGGCGGGGCTTCAACCGGTCCTGCTTAACATCTTGGTCGATTCGACCGAGTGATCGGCGTGGTTTTGTTGGAGATTAGCACAAAAATTTAACAGTATCATTTATGGCACATAAAATTCTAACCGTTGACGATAGTAAAGTGGTCCGCATCATGGTGACTCGAGCCTTGAAGCCTTACGATTGCGTTATTGTTGAGGCCGTGAACGGGGCTGAAGGGTTGGAGGCTGCGGCTCGTGAAAAGCCCGATCTGATCATTCTGGATGTCACGATGCCCGTGATGACCGGATTGGAAATGTTGACCAATCTGCGGCTTGACCCGGCTCTGAAGGTGATTCCCGTGATCATGCTGACCGCCGAGTCCGCACAGGAGAACATAGCCAAGGCCGACAGCCTCGGTATCAGCGGGTACGTGGCCAAACCGTTCAAGGAGGATCAACTGGTGGACAAGGTCAAAGCAGCCATTCCCATGGTGGCAAAGCCGGCAGCCTGATGTAGATTCCCCACGCCTCTGACATCAAGTTGCGGGGCTCCAGCTGAGCACGCTCGCAACGCATTTCGTTCATGAGTGCCCGTTTTGTCGACTTGGAGGCGATGGTGGCTTGCGCGAGCAAGCTGGCACCGCTGCCCGAGAGCCTGGTCCGTCTGGCTGCCCTCATTTGCACTCATCAATACGAGATTTCTGATGCCGCCAAGCTGGTGGCGTATGATCCGGTCCTGACCCTGCGTTTGCTGCGGTGCGCGAACTCGGCGCGGTTTTCCAGCTCGGAAAAGGTGTCCACGGTCGAGCAGGCGGTTCTGAAACTCGGTGCCGCAGAGGTGTTGGCCGTGGCGGTGGCTCCCCACGCCAGGCGGTTGATGAGGGGCGAATCCAGCGCCTACGGCCTCAGGGATGGCGAGCTTTGGAATCACTCGGTTGCCACGGCCGTTGTCGCGGAAGTGCTCTCGGATCACACGCCCGTTCGCATTCCTCCCGAGACGTTCACAGCAGCGCTTCTCCACGATGTGGGGAAGATGGTGATGAACGAATTCCTGGATCCCGAGGTTCTGGAATGGTTCGACCGATGCCGGCTGGAGGGCGGTATGAGCCTGCTTCAGGCCGAGCGGGAAGTATTGGATGTGCATCATGGTGAGATCGGCGGCATTGTAGCCCAGCGATGGTCCCTCCCGGAAACGATTGTTCGGGGAATCATCCACCATCACACGCCTGCGGAATGTGGCGATCTGATCTGCCATGCGGTGGCGTTTTCGAATGAGATCGCCCGGATCGTTCAGGAACGTTCCTCCGGGCAGGGATACGCATCGGTTTTGTGCGCTGAGAACCTGGAAGTGTTTCAGATCGATGCCGACAATCTGGAACGGCTGGTGAGCGACTGCCGGGCGCGCTTTGAATTGGTCAGCGGCCGCTACAACGTCCAGTGAGATTGGGGTGGTTCGCCGTGGTGCGTTCCCGGAGAAACCGGATGATTGAATCAACGATTACGTTTCTATTTCGGATTACGAGCAGAAAATTATGGATGTAAAGTTACCAAACCTTGGTGAAGGGGCAGATTCAGGGACGGTTGTGAATCTTCTCGTTCAAGTGGGCGACTCGATCGTTCGCGATCAGCCCATCATGGAACTGGAGAACGAGAAGGCGGTCGCCTCAATCCCTTCCACTGCGGAGGGCGTGGTGTCGAAGATTTTTGTTGCCGTGGGGGACAGGCTGAGTGTGGGGCAGCGAATTCTTTCGGTCGCCGGCACCGCCGGTGCTCCCGTGGAACAGGCTTCTCCGGAGAAGGAAGCGCCTTCTTCGACTCGTTCCAGATCGGATTCCGAACCCGCGGTTTCCGGGGTGATCCAGGAATTGGGCGATGGGGAAGGCTCCGGATTGCCGGTGGCAGCCGCCCCTTCCCTCCGAAAACTTGCCTCCGAATTGGGAATCGATCTCCGGCGTGTTCGAGGTTCTGAGCGGGGCGGACGCATTGTTCTGAAGGATGTCCGGGCTTACATCGAGGGGCTGCAGCATCGTGTGTTTGTCGAGAAACGCCAGACGACGCCGACCCCGGCAGCTCCTGCAGCTCAAAAATCCGTTGATTTCTCGAAATGGGGGCCGGTGAAGCTTCAACCGCTCACGCCGCTGCGTCAGGTGATCAGTCGCAGGATGACGGAAAACTGGACCACCATTCCTCATGTGACCCAGTACGACGAGGCGGATGTAACCGCCTTGCTTGAACTGCGCAAAGCCCACGCAGCCCGATACCAGGAAAAAGGGGCCCGACTGACACTGACCTCCTTTGCGATCAAGGCCCTGGCCCGGGTTTTGAAACTCCACCCGATCTTCAATGCGAGTCTCGACGAATCGGGCAATCAGATCGTATTGAAGGATTATATTCACATCGGCATCGCGGTGGACACGGAGGCGGGTCTGATGGTGCCCGTGATTCGGGACGCTGATCGGAAGAACCTGCTGGAGCTGTCGGTCGAATTGGAGGCATTGGCTTCCAAGGCACGGGACCGTAAGGTTTCTTCGGAAGATTTGCAGGGGGGCACCTTCACGATTTCCAATCAGGGAGGCATCGGAGGCGCTCATTTCACTCCCATCGTAAACAAACCCGAGGTGGCGATCCTGGGCCTGGGACGGGGTGCGATCAAGCCGGTGGTGAAGGGGGGGCAGATCGTTGTGAAAACCATGCTGCCAATCGCTGTCTCCTACGATCACCGGGTGATCGATGGCGGCACGGCGGCGCGCTTCACGGTGGACCTGGTGAAGGCGTTCGAGGAATTCGCGGAGTCCGAGGTCACTGGAATTTGAAATTATAATGGAACCTATTAAAACTGAGATCGTGGTGGTCGGGGGGGGACCCGGGGGATACGCGGCCGCATTTTACGCTGCGGACAAGGGCAGGAAAGTCATCCTCGTTGAAAAGGAGGGCCGTCTGGGCGGCGTGTGCCTGAACCGGGGATGCATTCCCTCGAAAGCACTTCTGCATGCCACCCACCTGATTGACGCCGCCCGGGAATCGGGCAACCGGGGAATTACCTTCGATGCCCCCCGGATCGATTTGGCCAAACTCCGGGGTTGGAAGGAATCGATCCTTCAAAAACTCGGCCAGGGCATCACCTTTCTGGCCCAGAAACGCGGGGTTGAGGTGCTGACCGGACGGGGCTATTTCGAGGATTCAAATTCGTTGCGGGTTGAATCGGAATCGGGACAGCGATTTGTTCATTTCGAGCACGCCATCGTCGCCACCGGTTCCAAGTCCGCACTTCCCAAGGCATTTGATCTGGGCAACCCCCGGATCATGACCTCGCGCGAGGCGCTCGAGATCGAGGATGTGCCCGCCAAACTCCTGATCGTGGGCGGCGGCTACATCGGCATGGAGTTGGGCACCGTCTATGCCAGCCTGGGCAGTCAGGTGGTCGTCATCGAGGCGCTCGACTCAATCCTCGCCGGAGCCGACCCCGATCTCGCCCGGCCCGTCATGGCCCGCGCCAAGAAGGTATTCAGTGAGGTTCGCCTGAAAAGCAAGGTGCGCAAGATGGCCACCAGCGGAAAACAGATCCGCGTCGAGTCCGAGTTCGAGGGCCAGACCCGCGAGGAACTTTACGACCGTGTTCTCGTCGCCGTCGGACGGGTGCCGAACTGCGAGGACATGGGCCTCGAAAATACGAAGGTGAGCCGGGATGAGAAGGGCTTCATCACCGTCGGCGCAGGACAGCAGACTTCGGATCCAGCCATCCTGGCGATTGGGGATGTCGCAGGGGGTGTTCTTCTGGCGCATAAAGCCGCCCGCGAAGCCCGCATGGCAATCAATTGGATTTTGGGTGAAAGCAGCGATTCAACCGGGATCACGATCCCGGCGGTTGTGTTCACCGACCCCGAGGTGGCCTGGTGCGGCCTGACGGAAGCCGAGGCGCGCCAGCGGAACATCAAGGTGGAAGTGGCCAAGTTTCCGTGGGCGGCTTCCGGTCGGGCGCTGACGTTTGACCGGACTGATGGATTGACAAAGATGATCATCGATCCCGAGACGGAGCGAATCCTGGGAATCGGAATTGTGGGGCAGGGGGCTGGCGAACTGATTTCCGAGGCCGTTCTGGCCATTGAAATGGGTGCCACCGCCCAGGACATCGCCTTGACAGTCCATCCGCACCCGACCTTGTCCGAGACCTTGATGGAGTGCGCCGAGGTGTTCTACGGGCACGCCACCCACGCGCTCTCGCGGAAAAAGGGAGAGTAGCCAGACCATACGGATCTGAGCTCCCGGCATGAGCCATGAGACGCTAATCGTTGTTCCCACGTTTAATGAACGGGAGAACATTCCCGCGCTCGTCGAGCGGGTGTTGGCTCTGCCGGAACGGGTTGATCTTCTCATTGTCGACGACAATTCGCCGGACGGTACCGGCGAGTTGGCGGATCAACTCTCCAGGGACCATCCCCAGGTGGCGGTCCTGCATCGCACCGAAAAGGGTGGGCTCGGCGGTGCTTACTGTGCGGGCTTTGACTGGGCATTGCAGCGTGACTATGAGTTTGTGTTCGAGATGGACGGAGATCTGTCGCATGACCCGGGCGACATTCCGCAGATGCGCAGAGCCTGCCTGGAGGCGGATCTGGTGCTGGGTTCCCGTTATTGCAATGGCATCCGGGTGATCAACTGGCCCTTGAAACGGCTCGTGCTCAGCCTGTGTGCCGCCCGGTATGTTCAGTGGATCACCGGAATGCCGTTCTCGGACCCGACCGGGGGCTTTAAATGTTTTCGAAGGAACACGCTCAAGGCGATCAATCTGGATGCGGTGGCGTCGAATGGGTACAGTTTTCAGATCGAGTTGACGCACAATGTCTGGAGGCAGGGTTTGCGGATTGTTGAAGTGCCGATCATTTTTACCGACCGATTCCAGGGCACCTCGAAGATGTCACCGAAAATCGTGCGGGAAGCCCTGCTGGTAACCTGGCGGTTGCTTTTGCAGAACGGACTCAGACGAGCCCCGTCCCGTCGAATTCCCTGAAATGCTCCTGCAGAGACGCGGAGAATCGACTGAAACGTCCCATCGCCACCGTCTTTGCGGTCCATCCAGTGATGGAGTCGGTATGGTTCTCTGCAGCTAAAGTGCCGGCTTCATTGCCACTATGACGTGATGAGTGGTTCCGGGAGTGTGCGCTGGATTTCTTCGAGACGGTATCCGAAGCCGGGGCCTGAGATGGAACGAAGATCGACGCAGCCGCCGGTTCGTTGATAAGCACCGGGATGGGTTGCGGCTTCCGGGAGGGAGGCCTGGGGGTAGAACTGCATGCCGTTGGTTTCCACTCCCATGATGGTGCCGGCATGGGCCGCCAGGAGGAGGTGCGGGATCTGGGCCAGCATCGGGTTGGTGAGATCCTGAACCATCAGGGTCATGCCATGAGCCTTGGCCCAGCAGAGACTGAGCAGCGCGCCGGTCTGCGTTTTGCAGGTTTTCAGGGCGACTCCAGTCCAGCCCAGTTTTCGGCCAAGTTCCAGAAGACGCCAGTCGTGCGCGCTTTCGTCCATAAAAAGCGGTTTGCGGGCCGAGACACTGTGCACCTCGATCTGGTGGGTTTCGAGATCGTAGGGGAACGGTTGTTCGACATAGAGCAGCATTCCGTAGATTCGCGGGTGCTCCAGCATGAGGCGGTCAAGGATTCCGGTGACGTAGACCGGATCGGTGACGGTGCAATTGAAGTCCGCTGTCAGCCAGACGATGTCATTTTCGAGGGAAATCCGGCCCACCGTCGTGAGCCGTTCATAGTCCCAAAGGGCGTCATTGCCCCGGAGCTTAACCTTAAGGCACCACAATCCGTCGCGCCGGATCCATTCCGTGAGGGTGACCGGGTAGCCGTCATCGGGTTCGTCGCCCATTCGTTCTTCATCCTGGAGGAGGTCCTTGCCGCCGACGAGGTGCCAGGCCGCGAGTGATTCCGTTCTGGGTGAAGTCAGGAAATCAGCGGGATATTTGTTCTTAAAGAGCGATTCGCCCGGTCTGCCCATGTGCGGGGTGATCATGGTGGAAAGGTCCCGATTCATGAATTCGGCAGTGTAGGTCGAGTATACGGGGATCTTGTGGAGCTGCCCGAACGCGTCGTGGGTGGCCAGATCGAACGCCGAGCAGCAGACCAGTGCTGCCAGCCAGGGCATCGGCTCGTATTCGGGCCGGTGACGGTTAAAATCCGCAACAAGCTTGGGAAGGCAGTCTTCCAGAAACTCGTGACCGATTTCAATGGGATGGCCTTCGCAGTCGAAATCGACCCAGTTTCGACAGAGCAGACTGCAGAAATCGATGAGAGCCTTGTGTCGTTCCTCGTAAGGAGCCGAGCTTGGCCAGACCCACTGCACGCTGAGTGGGGTTTCCCCCCAACCCAGGGCCGAACGCCCCCGGGAGTCCTCAACCCGCATCGAAACGCGGGCGCAGGTTACCCAAGTGACTGTTTCAGCTCCAAACTTGAGGGGGATCCTCAGACTCAGCGGCAGCAGGTAGAGGGTCGCGCCTTTTGCCCGGATGTCAGTTGGTTTTGCCATGATCCAGTGAATGTAATCTCAAGCCGTGGAGTTTGAAAGTCCGGAGAAATCGGGATGGCAACGGCTTGCGTGGGCATGGAACGCTTGCCTGGGTTTCGGCGGAACGATAGGGTTTGGGGTGTCGCACACTCCACGAACGGGGGTGTGGCATTTGGATTTACAGAAAGTGGCATGCGATGAAGATCGAGATGGAGATAGAACGGAACCTGGGGGAGCAACCGATTGCCCGGATCATGGCGGAGGCAGGTCTGAAGGCGCAGGACCTTGTGGCGCGATCAACCGAGCACATCACTCACAAGATGGTGTCCCGTGCGTGCAAGGGCAGGAGACTGACGACCCATGTCCAGGTCAAGATTCGGAATGCCATGGACCGCGCCACCGGAAAAGAGTATTCGCTCAAGGAGCTGTTTACCTATTGACCAAGCCGCTTGACTGCCGAGGAAAAACAGGAAGTAAGGGCCTTTCTCGGGGAGCACACCACGTTGGTGCTTTCGACAAGGGGTGAATCCGGGACGGCTGCGGCGGCGCTTTTTTATGCGGAAGATACCGGTCTGAACCTCTATTTCCTCTCCGAACCGACAAGCGAACACATTGTCAACGTGAGCGCCTGTCCCGAGGTCGCGCTGGTGATCGCTGCCGACTGTCAGGATTGGCAGCAACTCAGGGGGGTGCAGATCAAGGGCCGGTGTATCGTTCTGGAAGAGGAAGAACGCGCGCGGGCAGAGGGGGTTTACCTGAAAAAGTTTCCATTTGTCGGCGAAAATCCAATGTTGCGCAGACGGGTCGGGATCTCGGGGGTTTACGGCGTTCGACCGCGGTGGATCCGGCTGACCGACAATCGGCGGGGATTTTCCGACAAACGGGAGTGGGTTTTGTGAAGGTGTGGCCTGCGAATCCCCGGGCGGCGGGCATCGGTTCCGGAGAGAAACCTATGAAACTGGTCATTGAGATTCCGTTCCCGCGTGACGGTGTGCTGCGCGGTCCTTTGCGAACGCGATTGAGAGGGGCTCGGTTGTTCTTGAATGCGCTGTTCCTGTTGGTCGCGTGTGGATTGTCGCACCGGGATTGTCTGAGGGCAGGTCCGCTGGGGCGTCAGTCCGGTTTCGAGGCGTTTGCGGAGGGTCGATGGACACCCCGATTGTTGCCGGGGCACGAGTTTGCGTTCAGCATGTACGGGACGCCGGGCGGGGATTTGCAGGCATTGCGGCAGTTGGTAGAGGTCATGCGTGAACGCGGGCTGGGAAACGGGTTTGATCCCGGGCCGTCGGCGCATGTGAATTCCCGATCCCTTTTCGAATATCTGGCGACGGTGGGATGGCCGGTGATTTGTTATCCCGGTTATGCCGACATGCAGGTGATGGATGGAAATGCGCGATTGGGGGACGAGGACGAACGGGCGGTTCAGGTGCTGGATCGGGCGGGGGTGTTCAGCGCGGTGCAGCTGGGGGAGTGGGGGTATTATTTTCACAACCTGTCCTCTGTGGAATCGTGGTGGCGGGCGGTGTATGGGGATGCGTTCGAAGAACGAAAAGGTTCGATGAAACCGGCGGGGTTGCATGGATACGATGTGCCGCCCCGGGATCGGCGCGAGTGCTACGAGATTCTCCGGGACTATTACCAGACGCGGGATCGGTTCATGCGCGGGCGCAACTTTAGTGTGACCGGGCATTCCCATTACGAGGCGTATGTGGCGGAATGGGGGGCACCGTTGATCGGTCTGGAGCTGGGTGAAAACATCGCGTTCACCCAGTCAAAGATTGCCTTCGCCCGTGGCGCAGCCCGACGCTGGCAAAAGCCCTTTTCCATTCAGGTCAGTCCCTGGTTTGCCGGATCCTGCACCACGCGGGGGGCGTTGCGGATGGAGGGGGACTACGCCCGGGGACTGGACGCCGGGCATTCGCTCAGTTTCTACGAACGGCTGTGGTTGCACAGCTGGTTTTCGGGCGCGGCCATGGTGACTCCGGAAAACAGCATCGCGATCTTCTTTGAAGAACCGGCCGCACCGTGGACCCTTACCAGCCATGGTGAAAAGGCGGCGGCAACATTTGCGTTCATGCGGGATCACGAGCGGGGAGTTGCCTACACGCCGGTTGCCATTCTCCTGGATCATTTGAACGGATTCAACGGATACAAAGGCAAACCGTGGGGAATCCTGGATCCCACGGAGGGCGATCGGGAGGTGGACGATTTGTTACACCGGCAGATTTGGCCGGGTGCCGATTTTATCCATGCCAAGCCTGATTCGAATAATCCCGAGAGCGGTTATCTGAGGCCGACTCCGTACGGGGAATCGTTTGATGTGCTGCTTTCAAACGCCGATCTCGGGACCTTGGCCAGCTACCCGGTTGTTCTGTTTTGCGGAGATGTGGAATTTGGTGCGGAGCTGATTGCCCGCCTGCATCGGGTTCTTCGATCGGGTACGCGTGTGGTGCTGGGACCCCGGCATGCGCGTGCGCTGGGAGAGGATTTGGCGAAGCTGCAGGTTTCGGGCGATGTACGCATTTTGGAGCCCTGGATGAATCCGAAAACAGGAAGATCGGCGGCGATCTCGGAAGAGGCGCTTGGCAGGCTCGTGGATGAGTTTGCGCCGATCCATGTGCTGGGCGATGCGGTGCAAACCCAAATCAACCGTAATTCGAAGGGGTGGGTGATCGAAGTTGTGAACCATCGCGGTGTGATCAAGACTCCTGTCGATCGTGCCGAGGTGGATGAAGCGGCCATTGCGCGCGTGCATTTAAAGCCACGGTTTCCCGTGCGCCGGGTTGTGGAATGGGGAAGGGACGAGGAGCTGCTGCCGCAGCCGACCAGTGGCACCGGGTACCTTTTGCAGGTGCCGCCCGGCCAGACCCGGTTTGTGGAGTTCCTAATGGCAATGGAATCGAAAAAATGATGCGAAGCGCCGCATTTCAAAGGTTCGGCTTCCAAGCCTGTCTGAAGACTCTAATCCCATGGCAGGCACCGGGGTGAGGTGGCTCCAAATGCGATGGAAATCGGCTGGTTTGGCGGTTGAAGAAGAAAGCCTTCTTACGTCGGCTCCTACTTCTCGGACATGTTGAAGAAGTGAGCCTTCTCACGTCGGCTCCTACTTCTCGGACATGTTGAAGAAGTGAGCCTTCTCACGTCGGCTCCT